>DEUU01000435.1:0-1648 GCA_002362735.1 Dehalococcoidia bacterium UBA3254 | reverse complement strand
TTCGGCGGCTTGTTGTTGGGTTTGGGTTATCTGCTGATGTCTCAGGTCCAGGCTATCTGGCAGATATACCTCTTTTTTGGTCTGTTCGCCAGCATGGGTGTCGGCTCGATGGCAACTCCTTTGATGTCTACGACCGCCAGATGGTTTTCTAAAAGAAGAGGTCTGGCCAGTGGCATTGTGATATCAGGAATAGGTATTGGTATTATCGTGATGCCGCCCCTCGCTAACTGGCTTATTTCCAGTTACAGCTGGCGAATTTCTTACCTGGTTATTGGGGCGATAGCTTTGGTCATGATTGTGCTCCTGGCTCAATTTCTGCGGCATCCTCCTGCTCACAGCCAGTCAGTCATTGACTCTGGTACAGTTATTTCCAGGGAACAGCGCAATCAAGTCCGGGCGATTTCTCTCAGGGAAGCGGCCTGTACACGATCACTCTGGATGATTGGTTTGGTGGGTTTTGCCTCGGTCTTTGGTATGCAAACGGTCATGGTTCATATCGTAGCCCATGCCACTGATATTAATTTCTCTGCCGCCGTGGGAGCCACAATTATTTCCATAATCGGTATCGTTAGCGTCGGCGCTAAAATTATCATAGGCGGTCTTGTGGATAAATTCGGCAGCCGGAGGATTCTGGTTAGTGTTGTTACCCTGTCGGTTGTATCTTTTCTGTGTTTGAGATTCGGTAGTGAGTTGTGGATGCTCTATCTTTCCGCTGTCATTCTTGGACTAAACTATGGTGGTCTATCCGCGGTAACCTCGCCTCTGGTAGCCAGTTTCTTCGGACTTAAAGATCATGGAGCTATATACGGTTTAATTCAACTTATTTTCAGCATCGGAGGGGCTACTGGTCCGCTGGTGGCCGGTCAAATCTTTGATGCTTCCGGTAGCTACGATTGGGCCTTTGTTCTCTGCGCTCTGATGAGCTTAGCTGCGATGGTACTATCGATTCTATTGAGGCCTCCCCAGAAGTACAGGTAACGGCAAACTCCCGTAAAGCATCAGCAAGAAAACGTGCTTGGGTTATCCACACCAACGTCTCTAAATTGCGTGTGTGATATATATATGCGTTATTTTTTACAGGAATTACTTACACGAATTACTCATTGTCTGATCATATTTGAATATTTACATGATGCGAATATCATGATACGATATACATAGAGTGATGAATGCATGGCATCGCTTACAAAGAGGTTTCAGATTGAAAAGAATAATTGAGTTATTAATAAGGCTTCAAGAGAAAACACATCGCGACTGGCATGATTCTTCGAATAAAGAACTCAAATCTCATTATTGCCCAATATGTCATGAAATGCATTATTAATATCAGCCAAAATTAATTAAAAAACCGCTCCGAGTAATTTCGAAGCGGTTTTTTGTTAAATGACTAATCCTTCATACAGTAACTGTTATTTTGATCTATCTTCTAATACTCTTTCCGCAATTAATCCTGCACCGGATTGATAGGGCACCGTGAAAACCTGTGGATATTTCTTCCGCAGATCGTTTAAATCCGTCCTCTCAACTTCCGCCAGAAATCCGCTTACCACCATACCCGTGGCATTCTTCGAAGTGAGATTATGCGGGGTTATCGTATTAATGGCACCTCCCCGGTCAATTTCTCCCGGTACGATCGGATCATACCTGG
>DEUU01000233.1 GCA_002362735.1 Dehalococcoidia bacterium UBA3254 | reverse complement strand
TATTTTACCCGCGAACCCATTCGTTGTATGGGGAACCATAGCTCATTTCCAACCTGGTTGACAAAACGCCAACCGTCTGGTTCCGGACTGTTAACCGCCGTTACATTTTGGGGTGGCTGCCATTGATCGTTTACTTTTTGTGAAACCCAGATATCATATTGCCCTTGGCCGCCCACATGGGGAGAATGGAAATACAGTTCTTTCCCATCCGCCGAAATGTGTAGTTCGCCTACTTCATAATCAGGATTGAATCCGGCCTCTTTCCAGTCCACCCACTCCCCGTTAATAAAACTCGCCGTGAACCAGTGTAACCCGGTGTATCCTGCCCGGGCCGAAGCAAACCACATGGTATTCCCTTGAACAAAAAGGCATCCGTCAAGGGCTACTTCACCTGGTCCCTGTACCCAGATCCTGCGGGGTATTTGCCACTGGTTATTCACTTTATGGGAAACATAAAGGCCGGTCACGCCGTCAAATAATTGCTTTTCGGCGGGAATGTTCGGATCAGGTGTTGACCATAGGTAAAATGTATTACCATCGGGCATTATGTAACCGGAATCTTCGGCACTAATGGTGTTAAGCGGATAGGGCATGGGAATCGGCAATTCATATTCATCTGAATGTAGTACCGGAGGATAAATATCAGTCGCAGGAAGTATCTTTACCATAGCGGCTGGTATGGCCTCTTCACGGGTTTTGTATTGACCGGTGATGGACAGGCTTTTCCATACGTCATAAGCTAACTTGGTCGTGCCGTCTTTTTTCATGAGTCCGGTGTAGTCATTATCTCCGATATCATGCAACCACGGCCAACCGAGTAAGTAAAGGTTAATCCCCCTGTCCCGGGTCAAACGCGAACAAAGCTCATCAAGAAAAGCAGCCTGTCCCTGCTCGCCGCCAAAGCTCTCCAGTGACGGCCAGGCCACTTCACTGAATCCCCACTTTTTACCGGGCATATAAGACAATAGTCTCGAATAGTAGTCATCCGGGATATCGGCAGGTTGATTGATTCCCCGTACGGCATGGGGGTAGCTGGTAAAGACCAGAATATCCATTTTAGCTGCGTTAAACATTCTGATAACGTCCATATCCGCTTCCCGGTATTCAGCTACTATTTCCCGGGCGAAAGTGCAGAATACCTGGGTTTGCGGCGATATATCCTTTACTGCATTGTAAATTTCGTTATAGAGACTGATATAGTTTTGGATTCCATTTGGTTCTTCATCGTTTGCACCGTATTTTTCATACCAGCGGTTGACCTCATTGCCTAGAGATAGGTAGAGAGGTTTAGCCGTCCGGACAATTTCAAGGGCAGACTGTTTATAGGCTTTTCGCCACTCAGTGTCCGCCAGGGTTGCCCCTTGAATACCGGGAGGACTTAGTAAAGACAGCCCTTCACCGATAAAAGTCATGTTTATTATAGGAAACATCCCGTTCCCGCGGGAATATTGATCTACAAATGTCTGCCCCCAGTTTCCTGAAAGTTCATCGGCCAGGCTAAAGAAAGGAGTCGGCCGGCCCCATACCGGGACAAAATCGATGAAAGTAGCAGCCTGGTTATAGCTGGATTCGAAGGATTGCCCGTCAGCGGGAGTCGGCAGGACACCCATATAGAATCCCCTTACGGGTATCACCTTTGTGTCAAGTGGAGTTACAACCGTCTCCTCCGAAGTAGCGCCTGACGGATTAGTTGAAGGACTGCCAGGACTCTCAGATTGACAGCCGGAGAGGAACAGGATAAGGCCAAGAACAATGCTGGAGAATATCGATCGTTTCATAATACGGATATGGTAATTTCTACATTACAGGTTGTCAATCCATATTCGAAAATTATCCGTTCAACAACACCTGTACCAACAAAGAAGAAATGACTGGTAACGAATATAACTAAATTAAACCCTTTTTATGAAAGCTTGAACTCAATACAACCTGATTACTTTGAATCGATACCATACTTCTCTAGGATAGAGACATGTTGAATTTAACCTTCATGCTCAAGGCAATCAACGCCGTTTTCGCTTGTTTGGCGATGTTTGCCATTATCTCTGGATATACTACCACCGATCGGCCGACAACGACGAAGCAAATTGTTCCGCGTGAGGGCATCTGGGGAATTTACGAGATTGATCTGATCAGCCAGAGGATACGACTCATTTATAGTACCCATGATGAGATTTATTCTTCAGCGCTCCGGATAAGTACCGGTGACAGGCTGGTATTCGCCCAAAAGGTAAACGGTACCGCCGATAACGATCTGGAGATATTTACCATTGGACGGGACGGCAGCGATCTCAAGAGAATCACGGACAACCACCATTGGGACCTTTATCCCGTCTGGCCGCCGGAAGGAGACCATATTGCTTTCCTTTCGCAGCGGGAAAAAGATCTGGATATCTATGTCATGGATGCCAATGGAAATAACGTTAAGAGATTATTCGATTCTGGTAACCATGATGCCGATAGAGTCATGGCAATAACCGCCCCGGCCACATAGGCCACCCTAGAGTAACCCGGGATATTGAACGTTTTCTCTGCTCGGTGATCACCGCGATCGAATAGCAGACCAGCGCCAAAGTAACTACCACAACTGCGCGAATAATGGTTGGATTCATCATATTCTCCAGGACTCATGAGTAGAATATATGAAAAACATCATAGGTCAATAAGCGACACAGGGTAACCCTAAGCCCTTCCTCCGGTTTTCACGCAAGATCCATGATATCAACGACCTTTTTATTCGCTATAATATATTATTAATATCCGAATTGACAGGTAACTAATAAAACAACGCCATACTCGACGAGGGATAGTTTGCTAATTTGACCAAACATAATACCGGACAATCCTCCATTCAGTTTAAACATTGGTTAAACTACCCTTGGTGGCTTTTTAGCTCGATCAAGCTGGCGGCGGTCCTGATTTTGGTATTGACCGGTGTCAGCCTGATCGGGATTTTCATTTCACCAACGTTCTTTCACACCTGGTGGTTTCTAACCCCGGGTTTGCTGTTAATGCTGAATATCCTGGTTTGCAGTATCAACCGTTGGAAAAACATGAGGGCCGTCTTACGGGGAGGCAAGGTAATACAACCCGACAGTTTCTTCGAAGGCGCCGATAAAAGAACGGAGATGCTGGACCTCCAGGTACCCGGCCCGGATGTAGTTTCAGTATTGAGACGGGAACTCAAGAAACAACACTACCGGGTCCGTTTCGAAACCACGGGCAATGTGGTTT
>DEUU01000274.1:10128-10457 GCA_002362735.1 Dehalococcoidia bacterium UBA3254 | reverse complement strand
TTTCGCAAAGCCACAACTGCAATAAAAGTGACAAAGGCTCCTACAGCGCCAGCCTCAGTAGGAGTAAACGTGCCAGTAAAGATACCACCCACAATCACCAGTACCACCAGAGCAATCCCCCAGGCTTTAGGAATGGCAGTAAATCTTTCTTTCCAGGATACGTGATAGGCGGACAGAGGCTGAACCTGAGAGGGATCAAACTGGCATCTTAAAAAGACCGTTAACATGATCATGGCTGCCCCGATTAATCCGGGAATAATCCCGGCAATAAGTAACTTACCGGTGGAATTACCGGTCATCATGGCATAGATAACGAAAGATGTGCTGGG
>DEUU01000274.1:0-9757 GCA_002362735.1 Dehalococcoidia bacterium UBA3254 | reverse complement strand
AGGAGGCTGCCCCACTGCCTGTAGCCGCGGCAAAAATGGTGGACCCAACGATGGTAGCGTGGACGATCCCCCCTTTAATCCCCACCAGCCAGCTTTTAGCAAGGTCAAAGCCACTTTCAGCAAATCCAGCCAAACCGGCAAAGGTTCCCATAACAATAAACAGAGGCATTACCGTCATCGCATAGTTTGCGGAAGCATTGAAGGGTACCGTTCCCATGACTTGCAGAGCTGCCCCATTCCCGGACATAATCCAGATGCCCAGGATCCCAATAATGGCCATTGAAGGAGCGACCGGCAGACCGATAAATAGCAATATGATAAATAGGCAAAGGACACTCCATCCAGTAGTTGTGGGACCTAAATGCAAGTTTTTGATAAATAAAGTTATGCCTATTAAGAATATGAGTACTACCAGAACGATCGCAATATTCAAATAATGCCGCCGCGCGCTTATATCTGGCCTGGTAAACCATACTGGATTGCGGACAATATCGGTAATCAGACGCAAGCTGAGCAGGGCTGTTCCCAGGGTAATCGCCAGTTTGGCTGGCCATAATGGAAAATGCACTACCCCGGCCAGAAAGTCCTTGGTCACCCAGGCAACCCAGGTCTCTGCCCCCATTCGCCAGCAAATTACGGCGGCAATAAAGAGAAAAACAGCATCACCTAGCAGCTGCAACAGCGCCTGGTTGCCCGAGTTCATCCGTGAAGATAAGACGTCCATCCGGATATGAGTTCGCCTGGATTGAGCATACGACAGCCCCAGATACAAAATGCCGACCATCATCATGGTATGTAATTCATAAACCCCGTCGATAGGGTTGTTAAAGACATCTCGTAAAAAGGTGTCCAGGGAGGTTAATATCATCATCATGAAAATCATGATGACAGATAAATAGATAGCCCATCGTTCCAGCTTTTCAAGGACGTTCAGGTATATCCTTAGCATTGAGTTTCTATTAGACGAGATATTTTTTGTTTCTTCCATCTCTATCCTGACTTTAAGATATATCTTTTAGCTAATCCCAATGTTAACTTAATCAGTGGCAGCCACATACTGGCGCATTCCCATTGAACCAAGGGAACGCGCCAGTTAAATTACCATCCAGGATAAGGAGAAGCAAGATTATTTCTTGTAGGGGCTGGTTTTTTCATACTTGGCTGCAAAAGCACGATAATCATCCAGGGCTTTCTTGGCATCAGCCGACGCGGTTTGTTTGGATGCCCAGCTATCTGCATAGGCAGCCTGCACGCTCTTAACTTGAGCCATATCTGCCGCGCTGAGGTTAAGAAATTGTACCCCGGCTGCGGTCATTTCTTTCATGATAGGTTCATTACTATCTTTCATGATCGTGGTATAGGTTAAATTTACCATGTCCTGCATTGAATCGTTAAAGACTTTCTGGATATCAGCTGGCAAACTATTCCAGACATCTTGATTAATAACAAATGGTTGTATGCGCGGACCCAGGTACATCTTGGTAATATATTTGCCTGAATCATAAAATTTGAAGGAATAAGATGCATCGAGGGGAGCAGCGGCGCCTTCAATTGTACCCAACCGCATACCCTCGCCCTGTTCGGTTGGGGTCATGGAAACAGGCACACCGCCCAGAGTCTTTATCTCATCAGCAGCAATACCCCCGGCGGCTATCTTTTTTCCTTTCAAGTCAGCCAGTGAAGCAATCGGGGTTCTGGATATGATGTCTATATTTTGGGTCAAAATCACCCAAAGCGGTTTCATTTTATATTTCGCCAATTCGGAGAGTATGGGATCTTGCCTGAATAAATCGTAGTAAGCCCAAAGAAGGGCCCATTGATCTTCACTGATGCCAGGCATCTCACCGACGGATGCGAGAGGGAGCTTACCAGGTTCACCATAAGGCCGCAGGATAGCCATATCTGCCAGACCGGAGTTGATGGCCCCACTGAGCTCGGTAGCTGAGGCCAGGGTTTGACCCCAGTAGATATCAAATTTAACCCGACCGTTAGTACGATTTTCTATTAATTTTAGCTGGGTTGAAATGGTTAGAGTCATTCCAAGATTTGGAGAAGCCTGGAGCGTGGTCGGCGCAACCTTCAGAACAATCGGTTTGGCCGCTGCGGAGGTAACCGGAGCAGAGGTAGCCGGTGCTGGAGCAGAGGTCGTTGGTGGTGGAGCAGCCGTAGTGGTCGGTGCAGTAGTAGTGGTTTTGGGAGGAACGGCGGTAGTAGAAGGAGTTGGGGAACTGCAGCCGGCAAGGAAGGACATAGAGACCAAAACAAGGATTAACATGAGACTCGCCAACAAAATGCCTGATCGTAGGTTTTTCATGATTAACCTCCTTTTATTTCTGATATTTAAATTTGATCAAAAATTGTTCCCAAGGTGAATCATCTTTATAACTAGCAGGTCTGGATATTTAATTGTTGTGTATCAAATTAAATTTAATGTCATATCCATCCCTTTTAAATAATCAAATTGAGGGGTAAACTCAGACACGTAATAATCGGGCAACCAACTTATTTGACACTCCTTCCTGATCGTATGGGGTTATGACTTGAAGAGTAATGATAATTTGGCGTAGGCCATCCATATCGCTGTCGCTGCATTAGACGAAAAACATTTCCATGTTTTTTATTTTCAAATCCTAAGCTATTAATAAGGTATTCGGTCGGCGACTCTTTCATTAACAAATACCCCGAATTTTGTGCTCCCTGACACCAATCAGTCCCCTTAGTTGTGCGTATTAAAATAGATGAAAACCCTCCCTCGTCAGATTTTACTGGTCCCCAGTAGTCTGCTATTGAGATGTCAGATAATTCGGCCGACCAGTCAATACACATAACACATCTTTCCCTAGTGAAATGATTCATTCTCATTACGACCGCGTCGAATTTAGGTACCTCTTTTCGTTCTCCATTTTTTAATTCCACTACGAATTTAGATGACCCATCCTTGCCTCGGCCTCGATACTGTAGAAGAGTAATAGATTTCAGATCCGGTATATTACAATTCTCGTAGAGAACATGCCTGGTCCCTTCGAAATGCCAATTTGCACCACAGAACAACCCCAGAAGAATCGTTATTTTTTTGGTAATCTCGGGTACAAGACCCTGGCATTCAATTTTTCTGATGGCATGGATGTGGCACGGACAGCCAATGACGGCTATCCTTTGATAACCCCTTCGCACCGCTTCGCTTAATACGGAATTAATAGCTACTGCAGCATATTTTGACTGAGCTGACTCAGCCAATTCTTTTGAAGTGGTAGCTATTTTAGCCTCAGTAAGCCACGGTTGGTCTTTAGAAAATCCCGCTACAATAGCACAATCAATTAGTCCTTTTTCCAATCCATAGGTTAGCAGAGCAGTGGCTACTCCTCCACTGGCACCCGAATGCCGCATTATCTTATCTGTAGCATAACCCATACCACTAAAGTTAAATATTCCCAAATCATCAGGCTTGCTTGTTCTTACCTTACCGAAGCAGAATTTCTCAAGATCCATGAGAGGAACATCACTTCCCGGGCATGCCTTATAACAAATCCCGCACGAATTACACTTGCCCTTCAACTCGGGTACTGGTTCCTCTTCCTGATAAGTTAATTCCAAACAATCCCTGGGGCAAACACCAATGCAAGTTCCACAGACAGTGCATAATCCTCTATTAATAACGAGGTTTTTTAACTCATTAAATCCGAAGTTCATCCTGGCTCCTTCCCAAAGGGTCTCCCCTCTGCCTTAACAAACCATAACCGCTGGTTAATTTTCTTTTCGGGATCCCCGTTACCTTCTTGTTGGCGAAATGATATCTTAACTAACCAGCAATCTTATCACCTTATTGATATCATCGACTTCTTCCAAATTCTTAAGCATTGTTAATGCTGTTTCAGCGTTTTTTTGTGAGACTGTCCTGGAGAAAGTCACATTGCCCCAGAACTTATCTTCTATCTCATTCTGAGTCAGAGGCTTCTTAAGCGGATGAGCCTTAGCTGTATCAACAGATTTTGTAAGTTCTCTCCCATCCTTCATCGTGACCGTTACTTCAGCTGCTTCCAGCATGAAGGACGGCATAGTTCCTATCATATTTACTTTCGCAGTAAGATCAAGCACTTTAGGATCGCGTATATATTCCTCAGTAAAATATTCGGGTTTAACATTTTTTCTCACAAGAGCGCTGGACACCGCGTACCGAGGGCTGAAAAGCGCGTCACCCTGGGGAAATTCTCCTATTTTAAAAGGTTGATTCAACGGAGAATCCAGGTGAGAAGGGGCCACATTAATGCTCACTCTCTCAATATCCTCGGCTTTTATATCATAAGATCTAACTAGATCTAACGCACAATCCGTAATCGGATGGGTAAACCTGCACCCGGGATAAGGTTTAAAGGTCATATCCGCATAAAATTTCTTACCCAGGTCCCGGGTCAGGATGTCCGTATCATAATCTTTACAGTAAAGGGCAAAATATCCATATTTACTCAGTAGAGGGTCTTTTATCCCCAAAAATCCTTTATCCGCTAGTTCCGCTGCTATAATGCCATCCCGGGCCGACAGCCCTTGAGTTAATTTAAAAGCATGCACCCCATCCTGCATAACCTGGAAGCTGCCCGCCAGCTGGTTCACTACGATCCCAAATGCGTTTACTACTTTCTTTACAGACAACCCCAGTAGCTTACCGGCAATGGTGGTCGTTCCAAATCTGTTAGTTGTACCCACACTGTCCCAACTCACCGCCGCCGTATAATTTGAACCTGCGGTCAATCGAGTGGTAATATCATCACCCAATACCAGGGCTGTAATCAGTTCCTTGCCGCCAGCATGCTTCCACTCGGCCACAGTGACAGCCGTGGGAACCGTTGTTTCACTGATATGATTAACGACCTGTCTGTCACCGATAAAGGGTATCAACACTCCATAGTCGAAAGATCTCGCCATGACGCAATTTAACCAGGCTGCATTGTGTGCCGGAGCTTTTATTCCATGCACTAAGATAGTAGCCTCCTCTTTCCCTCCCCATTCTTGTATCAGGTCTCTCACTATCGAGCAGCCTGGAGTATTGGCCCCACCTATGGCGCAACCTATAATATCGATGATTCGATATTTAGCTTGCTCAATGGTATTCTCATCCAGAGCATCAAAATCAGTTTGAACAATATGCCTTGCCCAATCTTCAATTATCATCTTTGATGCCTCCGCTTACCATCTTATTATTAATATTTGTAACCTTTAATTATGTCTCTGGATACGCAGGTTACATCCTGAATAAGCATTTCAATCCCCGCTTTTACGCCATCCTTTTTTTCTCTTGCCGCGATCTTCTCGCGATGGTACTCGACAACTTCCTTCGGCAAGGGAATATTACCATGGTCAACGTAACGGATAGCGCCATTGATATCTCTAACCTCAAGGACTTTCCGGGCTAAATAAATCCAGGGTGATAGCGTAGTATCGATAACACCCGCTTCAACTGCCCTGATCATGCCTCTAGCGACATCGCCATCTCCTAAGTCCAGCATTTTATCCACTATGGCTTTTACAGCCATGGTCATCATGTGCTCTTCAAGCTTGAGCTCCTCGCTTTCGTCTAAACGCTGCCTCCCGATGACATCGATTAATTTCTTGGCTATTTTTATGGCTGGAATATCTGACTCCCTGGCCGGGATTCCTGCGGCTTCACCAATAGATTTGAGCCAGAGACCATCTACTCCAGCCAGCAAAGCTATGCTGACATCCCAGGCGTTAACCGCAGCAGCTAAATAAGGGTCCAGTGGCCAATCACCATGCCAGGTACCAAATCCCAGGTTTATATTGACATCAGGGTGGCCAAATCTATCCAGATATTCCCTTAGCAGTTTACGAATCACCCTCAAAGCGGCTACCATTTGATTCAGGTTCACAGTCGATAGAAAGCTAACTGAAATGTCCTTTACTCCCTGCTCAGCCGCGAGCAGAACCGTAGGAATAAGTACCGCCGCTTTCATATCCGGTGGATCGTAGCCATGAAGACCACTGGGTGCAAACAAGTCAATAGAAAAACCTTGTTCAACATAATAAGATGCCAGCCGGGTACAGTACTGATCATTACGGATCCTTAAGTCCAGGGGGTAATCCCTCGAATGAGCAATTAGATCAATAATGTTGCTAAACCCGACTTGCGTAAACCCCGCTGCCAGAGAGATTTCCTGGATTAAACGGGGGTCTTCGTCACAACCACTCCAGATGCGTGTAGGGACATCAACAGACTCGATAACTTTCCGTGATTCTTTAACTCCATGGTTAACTATAGGATAACCATTAAGTAGTGAACGCCCTTCTTTCTTGCTTTCAATGATTCCCGCTTCGGCTTTCTTAAACTGGTTTTTACGGGTATAGGTATCCGTGAAAATATCTATCACATCCACTCCGGCTTCAACCAGCACTTGAGAATGTTCAATTTGCTCTTCAATGGTGGTCCGTCCTACGGTTTTTTCAACAAAAGGTTTTCCGGTGATCAGCACTTTCCGGTTGAGATCTACCTTATTTCTTTCAGATGGTATCGTCCTGCGGTATTCTATGGCTTCTTTGAGATCGACCTCGTTAGCTGTTGGCCATCCTCTGAGTACCTCTTTGCGCATTTCGAAAAGTTTCTCTTCGCTCCACCGTTTGCTTGATACTTCCATTGTGATCTCCCTTAATCCGCTATTTTTAAGTCAGTTTTTAAATCGGTAATCACCTGGGGTGGTAAAGTCCCCGGGGGATAAACCCGGTCAAAACCCATGTCCTTGTATCTTTTCAGTATTTCCTCCCAACCCATTACTCCCGTAGTTAATCGACCTCCGGCATATAGCAGGACATTTTCTAATCCGGCTTCGATGCATTTATCCCGGAGTCCTTCACAATCGAATAATCCCATTCCATAAAGGGAGGATACCAGGATGGCATCCGCTTTCGTTTCGATAGCAGCATTAATAAAGTCATCCTGTCCCACACAAGCCCCCAGGCTGATGGCATTAAAACCCGCTTCCTTTAAGCTGCGCCAGATAATAAATTGGCCAATCATGTGAGCATCCTGGCCGATGGTCCCTATGATTATATTTTTTGATTGCAATGTAGCTGCTCCTTATAAAGCTTAATTAGGATTAATAATATTGAAGTTTTAAGTTTAAATATTTAAAAATAGTTAAGATATGATATAGATTTATGAAGTTAATATATTAAGTTAATGTATTGACTCAGATGGTATCATAGATTATAATTGTTGTCAATAGATAAGGTTTAATATTATGTGAGAATGAGATGCTTTATAGATAATTGAGGCTGAATTTAGATTAGTATACAAAAAGGTGGTGACTTTCAAAATTGATAAAACCATTAGAAAAAAAATACATTTCGCCCAAGAATCCTAACCTGGATACCTGGTTATGGTTCCGCAGGACTTATATGGCAATAAGCAAAGCCCGCCAAAAAGAATTAAGAACTCTTGGGATTTCTATCCCCGAATCGGCAGTGATATTCGTTGTCCACGAGGCCAATGACCGTGTTACTCCTACTGAGATCAGCAGACAGCTATTATTAGATATCCATTCTATTTCACAATTACTGGACCGGATGGAAAAAAGAGGACTTATAGAGAAAATCAATGATCTCCCCAGAAAGAATATGATCCGAGTGGCACTCACACCTGAAGGACGTAAATTATACAAATATTCCATAAAAGAAAAGTCTATTACAAATTGCATGTCTGCTTTGACGGATACTGAGAAGCAACGATTTAAGTTGTACCTGGATAAGATCAGAATCAAAGCTATGGTAAACCAACAATAGGCAGCTTCCAAAATAATATTTGTTATTCAGTATCACCCAACTATGATCGTAACGTAATAAAAAAATACTCTGAAATGCCCATAAAAGAACAATCAAAATAGTATTTGAAGGAGCGCATGGATGATAATAGGTTTCATTGGATTGGGGAATATGGGTAGGGGAATGGCGGCTAATCTTATTAAAGGCGGGTATTATTTATCTGTCTACGATATTCACAAGGAGTCAATAGAATCCCTAGTGAAATCTGGAGCAACTCCCGTCAATTCCCCCAAAGAGGCAGCATCTGCTAGCGATATTGTATTTACCTCCTTGCCGGGACCACGTGAAGTAGAATCTGTAGCCATGGGGTCAGAAGGTATTATCCATGGGATCCATCCTGGAATGATATATATTGACCTTTCCACCAGTTCTCCTTCTTTGATCCGGCGTATCTACCAGGTTTTTAAGGAAAAAGGGGTAGCTGTGATGGACGCTCCTGTCAGCGGAGGCCCGGAAGGTGCCCGAACAGGGAAACTCACTTTCATGGTGGGTGGAGATGAGACAGTATTTAATAGTTGCAAACCGATACTGGAAAAGATGGGTGACAAAGTAACTTATACTGGTGGGATTGGCTGTGGCAGTATCTGCAAGCTGATGCATAATTGTATTTCGACAGGCTTGAATGCAATTACCGCAGAATGCCTTACACTGGGAGTTAAGGCAGGAGTCGAACCACGGGTATTGTGGCAAGCCATCAGAAATGGCGCCGTTGGAAGAGGGCTTACCTTCACCATGCTTTTACCAAAGGTATATTTACGGGGTGGCTTTGATAAGCCTTCGATGTCTTTGAATATAGCTTTTAAAGATCAGGAACTGGCAACTTCCTTAGGTCGGGAATTCCATGTCCCTATGCCAATAGCCGATAGTGTCTGGCAAGATTATGTCACCGCTGTTAATCGGGGTTGGGGAGACAAAGATGGCTGTGCAGCTATGTTAATTCAGGAAGAACGCGCGGGCGGTATCGAGGTCCGCATCCCTGACATAGAAGTTGAATAGAATATGCCATGAATCCCGGCAATTCGTGACGGAATCGGATATAAAAAGCAACAATATTAAGATCTGGAGGGCACCATGTTTGAGCTTATGAATGGCTTACGTTCGATTATTGAAAATTGCATGCAGGTTAAAAGCGGTGAAAATGCTTTGGTGATTACCGAGGATGAAGGTGGGTCTGTTTGGTTAGGTGAGCTTTTCTTGAATGTGCTAAATTCTGTCGGTGCTGTCCCTATACATACTATCATTATTCCAGCAGATATTGCCCACACTGAACCCCCGGCTGCGGTTGCCGCAGCGATGAAAAATGTCAATGTTTTTCTTGCAATTGAGGATAAAATAGAGATTGGTCATACTACTGCGCAAAAGGAAGCCCGCAATGCAGGTGTTAGATGTTATATGCTCAACCGCAACATCCCTCTGGATGATCTGAAACGCGGCGTTTCTTTAAAAGATCTTGAAATTATTAAGAATCGATCTGAAAATCTTAAAGCCCTTTTATCCAGATCCGGTATTGCCAGAGTAACCAGTCCTTCAGGAACGGATATCACCATGAGCGTTGCCGGAAGAGCATCTTTAGCGGCTTATCCCAATTCTCAAGAAACAGGCGTATTGCCGGATTATGCTGAATCAGCGATTACCCCTGTGGAAGGCACCGCAGAAGGGACTATCGTTGCAGATGTTTGTGTTCTGCAGTTAGGTTTCGTTCTGAGACAACCTTTGAAGTATATTGTAAAAGCCGGTAGAGTGGTGGACGTATCAGGATCTAGGGAAGATGTCGAGAAAATACGCGGCATGCTCAATGCTGATGAGAACGCTAATAATATCACGGAGCTGGGTATCGGTACCAGCCACATCATTCCCCCCGTCATTCGCGGGACAAGAAGGGATGGTGGCCGATTGGGGACAGTCCATATTGGCATGGGGAGGATTCTGT
>DEUU01000101.1 GCA_002362735.1 Dehalococcoidia bacterium UBA3254 | reverse complement strand
ACAATCCAGTGAAGAGACTAACCCAAGATCGATCTAAGACGGAAAATATCAGGCTGGCTATCGAACAGGTAAGGAATTCTTCAATCGTGGAAGAATGCTATCAGGTCGCGCAAGATTACTGTAACCGAGCCTGCCAGCAGATAAAAACCTTACCGCCGAGCCTGGAACGCGATTCTTTAATGGAGTTAGCTGATTTTGTAGTCAAAAGGAAAAGATGAGCACAAGTTTTATTGACAAATCCCCAAAACAAGTGCTTAAATGTGAGCTTACAGGCTGTTTTACAGGGAAAAACTGAGAGGCGCAAATGACTTTAAAGTTCTATGATTTGTCTCAACCATTTTATGCCGGGATTCCTTTGTGGCCCTGGCCGGTAATGGTCGATACTGTCATTGAGAGGGTCTCTTTCCCGGAAAGAGACTTATTCCCGGGAGACCCTAAAAGGGGACGGGTCAATAAATTGACCACGGTGATTAAGACCAAATTTCATGCGTCTACTCATATGGATGCCCCTCTCCACGTACTGGAGGGCGGCACGACGGTTGATAAGCTTCCGCTCTCCAGTTGTTACGGTGAGGGCGTTATCGTCGACATGAGGTACTTAAAGAAATGGGACGTTATCGGCCGTAAGGACCTGGATAATGCCAGGCCTCAGATTAAGAAAGGCGATTTTGTAGTTGTCAATACTGGCTGGCACAAGTATTTCCCCAAAGAAGGATATAAATTCATGAACCACTACCCCAGTTTCTATACCGAAGCTGCTGATTGGTTCGTGGAACATGAAGTCAAAGCGGTAGCCATAGACGGTGGCGCCATGGACCATCCTTGCGCCCATGCTCCGCTGGATAAATATGCTCCGTGGCTTTATAAAGAATATCTGGATGAAACCGGAAAAGATGCCAATAAGGAGTTCCCCATTTACGAACCCTGCCACCTGGCTCTAGCACAACACAATATACCCGGAATTGAAATTGCCGGTGGTCAGATCGACGAAGTGACCGGAAAACGATGTACCTTAGCCTGTTTTCCCATCCGCTATCAGGGCGGAGAGGCATCTCTGGTAAGACTGGTGGCGATCGTTGATGAATAGTGGGGGTAACCGTCCAAGTTATATGCGCCAACGAGAAACCTAAGTCACAGGCACTTGATCTCGAATCAACCAGAAAAATCAATAAGTAAATAATTACAAGTCAAAATTTGAATTGAATAAGTTGAACAATTTTAAATTTTGACTTGTAATTTTAATCGTTGTTTTTAGGGCTCAAGTTTGAAGTTGCTGGATTTCGAATTTACGTTTAAAGGGGGTCTAATTGGCTATTGTCTATCTGAAAATGCCCGACAACAAGGTCATTATTACTGTTGCTCAGACAGGCGCCCTGGTAACTAAGAAGATGAATCCCAACATTCCCGAACAACCGGAGGAGATTGCCCAATCTGCCTACGATTGTTACAACGAAGGGGCTGCCATTGTTCATATCCACGCCCGCAATCCTGACGGAACGACCACCGGAAGCGCCACCATTTTCCGTGATATTCACGAGAGAATTAGAAAGAAATGTCCTCTGATTATACAGGATTCTACCGGTGGAGGCGCTAATCTATCTGTCGAACAGAGAACCGAATGCCTGGAAGCCGGACCGGAAATGGCGTCCTTGAACATGGGGACCATGGTACGAACTGTGGGCGATGGAGCAGGCACTCCTTTCATGAATACGCGAATGGAAATTGAGAACTTTGTAAAACGCATGACCCAATTCGGCGTTAAACCGGAAATGGAAATCTATAATGTGGCCATGCTATCCGAGGCTACATTACTGATAGAAAAGGGATTAGTTCAAAGACCCTATTGCATGACACTAATTCTAGGCATGGCTTATCAAGGCGCCCAGGAAGCCAACATGATGTTTCTTCCCACCTATCTCCACTACATCCCGAATGATACTTATTTCACTACCCTTGGAGTGGGGCGAGCCCAAACCGGGTTGGGTATCCTGGGCATGATTCTGGGGGGCAATGTGAGAGTAGGTTTGGAAGATAATCTTTATTTTAGAAAAGGAGAGCTGGCTAAAAGCAATGCCCAGTTAGTAGCCCGAATTATCAGGGTAGCCCGTGAGCTGGGTAAGGAGCCCTGCAGCCCGGATGAGGCCAGGCAGTTGTTGGGGCTTAAACGGATGGGCTAAAAATAGAGGAGATGATATGGCAAATCTGTTTAGATTAGATAACCAAATTGCGGTAGTGATAGGCGGAACTGGTGGAATAGGAGAAGTCCTGGGACACGGTCTGGCAGAGTACGGAGCAAAGGTTGTGATAGCTGGTCGCGATATGGTAAAAGCCGAGCGTATAGCTCAGGATATTCTGAGTAAAAAAAAGGATTCAGAAGCTACTCCATTTAAGTTTGATATTACTGATGAGAAAAGTGTGGCAGATTTGCGGGACCGAGTAGTATCCAAATTCGGAACCGTAGATATTCTGGTTAATGCTCATGGTATAAATATAAAGCAAGCAGCTACCGAATTTCCTGTAAAGGACTGGGACTGTTTGTTTAATATTAACGTCAGGGGAACCATGTTGACATGCCGTGAATTCGGCAAGGTTATGATCGAGAGAAAGAAGGGAAAGGTAATCAACCTTTCCTCGGTGAGAGGAGTTCGCGCTACCTTCTGGGGCGGCAACGAAGGTTATGCCGCGACCAAAGCGGCCATCGACATGATTACTCGATCACTGGCTTCCGAATGGGCTCCTTACAAAATCAACGTAAATGCCATAGGACCATCCACCATAGCCACCCGCTTTTCAGAGAGAACGCTACAGGACCCCGAACGGCTAAAACGGCTTCTGGCAAATTGTCCATTAGGAAGATTGGGACAACCCTCAGACGTCGTAGGGACATGCATTTTCTTATCTTCCGCCGCTTCGGATTACATCACCGGGCAGGTCATCTACCTGGATGGTGGAATATCGGCTATTGGATAGAGTCCGCTATGAAAGAAATAAGTAAAATATTAGTGGTTGGCGCAGGGACTATGGGACATGGTATTGCCCAGACTTTTGCCCAAAATGAATACCATGTATCTCTCGTGGACCAGGTAGAACAGGTATTGCCGAAAGCCCGCTCCTTGATACATTCCAGCCTGGAGACAATGGTAGAAGCCGGAATTGTAAAAGACCGAGAGATTGAGTCGATAATGAAGCGGATTTCTTTTTCCAGCAATCTCGAAGAAGCGGCAGCGGAGGCCGACCTGGCCATTGAATGTATTATAGAAAACAAGGAAGCCAAGAAGGATATTTTCCGGAAGTTAGACGCCGTCTGCCCAGCCAGGACCCTTTTAGCCAGCAATTCCTCCTTCCTCAATATTTTCGATTTTGTGGAGACCAACCGTCCGGACAAAGTCATGATGATGCACTGGTACGCTCCACCCCAAATTATTCCTCTGGTAGACGTAGTAAAGGGACCTCAAACGGAGCCGGATAATATTCG
>DEUU01000060.1 GCA_002362735.1 Dehalococcoidia bacterium UBA3254 | reverse complement strand
ATGATCTGCTACGGGATTTATCAAGGGAACCTTTATATTGCGGACCCCAATTATCCGGGCGACACTCAAAGAGTCATCGAATGGTCAAATGGTCAATTTAAACCCTATAACTCCGGGGCGAATGTCGATGAGATCGCTAAAGGTAATGGCAAGAATTATGAGATTATCCAGTATTGCACCAAGAGCACCACGGTGGACTGGAACAAGATTTCCCAGCGCTGGTCCGAATTCATGAATGGGACGGCTGGTAATGACCGATTCCCGGCCTATAAAATTATCTGGTCCGATGATAAAAACGTAAACCATGAACTTCAGGACGGACTCATTTCCAGTAAGGATTTAATCAATATTAATGCCACTTCAACTCAGACTCATGCCACCATTCAAACATATCGTGATGGGGTGAAATTGCCATGGGATGCCAAAGGCAACTATAAACTCCTGCCCGGTAACAACAAGCTGGGTATTGAGATATTCGGCAAGGTTAATAACTCGGATGAGTATGTCGATTTTAAATATATTAATATAATTTACAGCGGGCTGGCCATAGACCCTCCTGGTTTGGAAGGCGAACCAGGCAAGGACTATACCTTTAAAGCCGTTTTCGATAAATTGCCGGCCGGGGTCACGTTCAAATGGCTGATCAATGATACAAGCCGGCAAAATACCGCCGCCTCTTCCTTTACTACTTCTTTTGGTACCGAGGGTAACTTTACGATTAAATTGAGTGTCCTCGACAGCTCAGGTAAGGAAATACAAACAGCCCAGGCTATCGCGAAAATCCAAAAAACATCCCCTTACGATGCCGGGCGGGCCAACCTTAAGTGGGCGGCAACCGATTATCCGCCGGGCATGGAATTGTCCTATAAAAGCGAATCCGACCAGGGTAGCGCAAATTCAGCTAATTATAGTTTCAAAAAGCAGCTTATTAAAAAGTACAACGGTAATGATCTTAAATACGATTCCAAAATGCAAATTAATTCCCAGCAGTATTTTATTACCGACGATCTGCTTAATACGAAATTTGAAGACGGTTGGAAGAGTATGTTGAATAGTGTAACCGGCGCCGAACAGGTTATTATCCAGGGGACGGGCAATTTCAGGCAGGCGCTTCTCATCAAGCACAATAACACTACTTCCTATGTGACGGCAGTTGCGGAATACCGGTACAAAAATATTATTATCAGCTATCAGGGGAGTGTCACTTTCTTCCAATACCTAGTCAATGGAGTTTCTTCATCGGATTTAAAAGAAAGCGACTTATTGCCAATTTTTAAAGATGAGGCAAACACTGAATTGAGTTGGGTGACGGCATTTCTGGATAAAAAGTTCGCCGCCTTTAAGTAGAAAACCGGGACCGGAGCACTTATTAAACAGAAAATAGGGAGACGATCTTACCCCAAAGGAATGGGGCCAGTCCGGGCGAAGAACTGGGGCTAAAGTAGAAAAATATGCTATAAACTTCTATATTATGTTTTAAGAGAATAGCCCGGCATTCAATGTTTCAGAATATAGGCTGTTTCATGTTTTGTGGAACGGACACATTTCTGAAACAAAAATGCTTAATATTTTCAAAGTAGGGATTTATGTTTATTTCCGGCTATTAAGGGTGTCCGGTAATAGCGATTACGTTTATTTGATCTTTTGATGGACCATAATACCAGAAAACTCTATAGGCAGCCGGATTGTTTTGTTCTGCATAAGCTTCAAAAACTTTTTCTCCATGCGGCCCCTTAAGGCTAGAAAACTCATGGGTTTGCAGGCTATTGTGGCGTGGATCGGATGCCAGCAACTGGTTAGTATTCTTTACCGCTTTATGGCGTTTCTGTAAAGATGGATCAGATTTTAACCGATTATAATCTGACTGGCTTTGGTGGGTCCAGAAAATCTCAAACAATCAGAAGTCCGATAACTCATCCAGGTTTATTTTGGATATTTTTCCTTCAGACGCTTCCTTCAACCCTACAGAGACAGCTTTCCAGGCTTCAGGGTCGTTATATAACCATATTTCGGAAGCGGGGATACTGACTTGCGGATCCAGGATTATCTGTCCAATTTCGTTGCAGTAGACATGATAGGTCACTTCATTAGCCTGGCAGGCTTTTGAGATAGCAATTCTTTTTTTAGCATCCGGTTTAACGTTTGTGGCGACCCGACGAAAATTTTCATTTTTGATTATTTTGCTTTCCATGGCTATATTATAGCAACAAGTGGGAAAGAATAAAAGTAGGAAATAGGGAATATCCCACCTTCAGGCTTATTAAATTTCGCTTTAATAATGTTTTGTGTTATTAAAGATAATGCCATATTTCTTTAATAACATGCCGCAATCATCAGGTTAGCAATTTTTACTTCGTCGTTCATCCTCTTATTTCGGTCGATGGAGATAAAGCTAAAGGCAGTTGGTTTCTATATTTAGAGAAGCAATTCACTTATAAACTTGACAATGGCAGGGATGAAGATCGGGCCCAGGCATTTTACGGTATGGAATATACAAAGAAAAATGGCAAATGGAAAATCAGCCTGTTGAAATGTAAAACACACATTTGGTCACCCGGGCCGCCATATATTCAGGTTAAGAAGGAAAATTCGTAAAAAGCCCCGAAAAGAAAGTGATAATATACTTTATTTTTTGCCAATGATAAGAATTCTATGCTTTTTTTGTGCTGGTAGTCAGCAACCTGGTAGTATAATAGTAAAACAAGATAGCATCTAAGGAGGACCCATCATGGCATCAAAATCATTAGAAAATAGAATACAGGTTTTGGAGGATATTGAGGAGATTAAACAGCTGCTTGTCCATTATGTTAATTGCGTTATAAATACCAAATGGGACGAAGTAACAGAGTGTTACTCAAAAAATGGCACATTTGATGCTCATGTGGGAGCTGTGACAGGTAGGGAAGCAATTAAGAAGATGTTTACAGAGAAAGTCTCCAGAAATCACATTGGAAAGGAAGGATTTTTTGCAGTCCATCCCATTATCAAGGTTGATGGAGATAAAGCAAAGGGTAGCTGGCTTCTCTATATACAATTTGCTCTCCCGCGGAAACTGAAGGATAAGATGGGCGAACTACCGACAGATGATGCGCCAGACTGGCTGCATGGGTATTATGATATGGAATATGTTAGGGAAGATGGGAAGTGGAAGATCAGCTATCTGAAATTTAGGACTCGTTTATGGTCACCTGTGTCTAAAGTAATCGGGCCTTAATAGAATTCCATTCGTTTGGATTCAGCTGAGATAGTATTAACACCGGAATTCGGAGCAGGACCTAATCGGTGATTTATGCTGTCATGCCCCAAAAAATGATAGAAGATCCTTATTTGTCGTTAAATCCTGAGTCTTGTCTCAATAGGTAATAAACTGAGGCAAAAACAGGACTATCTGGGGGAAAATTATCAACAAAGTAGTACAAACTACGATGGCGCCCAGGAAGGGAAATATACCCTTGAAAATGGTCCCCAGGGGTACATCCGGAGCGATTCCTTTAATGGTAAATACGTTGATTCCTACCGGTGGGGTGATGGCTCCCATTTCTACTACCAAAACGATGATTATGCCGAACCAGATGGAGCTAAATCCCAGATCTAAAATAACCGGATAAAGGATAGGGACTGTTAGCGTAATCATCGGCAAGGAATCCATAAAACAGCCGCCGATCAAATAACCCACGATAATCATGCCAATGATAGCAGCGGGCGGTAAGGGAAGAGCGTTCACCCATTGAGCCAGTGCCGCAGGGATCTGGCTAAGGGACATGAATTTACCAAAGATAGTCGCCGCAGCGATGATAAGGTAGACCATCGCGGTCAGTCGGGCGGTTTCATCCAGCGCGGATAATAAGCCTTTCCAGGTTAAACTCCGTCTTGCCAGAGCGATCAACAAGGCTCCGGCGGCTCCGGCCGCTCCCGCTTCAGTGGGCGTAAACCAGCCCAAAAAAAGACCGCCCATGACGAAGGCAAACAAGATAATCATTTCGGTGACTCCACCTAGGGATTTGAACCGCTCAGTCCAGGTGGTCTTTTGTCCCGCGGGAGCCATTCCTGGTTTAACACGGACAAGTATAAAGACCGCTAGAGCCAGTAAAATAGTAAGGAGGATGCCGGGGATAATACCGGCAGCGAAAAGTTTACCGATTGACTCCTCGATCAGGATGCCATAAATAATTAAGATGCCGCTGGGTGGAATGAGAATTGCCAGAGTCCCGGCGGCGGCGACGCAGCCGGTTGACAGGGATTTATCATAGCCATACTTGTCCATTTCAGGTATAGTCACCTTACCCATAGCAGCCGCAGCAGCAATAGTTGATGCACACATAGCACCAAAAAGAGCACAGGCAAAAACCGTAGCGAGAGCTAGTCCTCCCCGGAATTGCCCCACAAATTTATAAGCTACATTGTAAAGGCGACCGCTAATCCCGGAATAAAAAGCGATCGATCCCATGAAGACGAACATCGGAAGTACGCTCAGGTTATAATTCGAAAAAGTTCCCCAAAAATCTCGGGATAACAGAGCATAAGCAGCCTCCGGCGAGCCGACAATAACTAATCCCACTAAACCAACCAGCGCCATAGTAAAGGCAACGGGTACACGCAGGAGGAAAAAAATAATGAGGACAACAACACCAATCACACCAACGGTCGCCGGACTCATCCCTTCACCGCCTTAGTCAGACACTTGATAAAATCGACTAATAAAACCAAACAGAGCAGGGCCATGCCTAAAGATATTCCGTAAACAAAAGGGTAAAAGGGAGTCATGGATGTCAAGGTATGTTCGCCGGATTTTAAGACGCCGTTACCATAAATAATCAACTGCCAGGATATCAGGGCGAAAATACCAAAACTTAGAATACTGCCGATACCATCAATAATAGCTTGAACTCGCCTGGGAAACCTTTCTACTAGCAAATCCACAGCGATATGGCCTTTTTTATAGGCTAAGTAACCAATGCCGAAAGTTACCATTATGGTGGTGATAAAGCCCACATAATCATAGGTGCCGTAGATAGAATGCCAGGCTTTGCGGAGAATAATATTCATAACTACCAGTACCATCAACGCAAACACGCAGATCTTGCTAATCTGGAATAAGAACGTGACGGTCGAATTGATGATGCGCTCGAAAGAAGCCATGTTATATTACCTCGCCAATAATCAATCGGGAGGGTATCGATATGGACGGGTATATCCGATACCCTCCCGTTGGAAACTAGTTTACTAGCTTAGGGTGCAGGCGTCCAGGTCGGGAACGTCTGATTATTGTATTTCGCAGCCGTAGTTTTGAACTGATTTACGATATCTGCTCCCTTAAATCCTTTGGAATTAAGTTCGGCAATATACTTATCAATTCCCGGTTGGAATGCAGCGGTCATCTTGGCGATCTCAGTGGCGGGTAATTGGGTAATCTCATGTCCGCCGGGTTGGGACTTCGCGTAGTTGTAGCCATCCTGCTGGTAATATTCCCAGATTTCGCCGGTTAACGCGGCAATATCATCGGCGGAAGAATTAAAAGCATCCTGTACTTCTTTAGGCAGTGAGTCCCATACCTTTTGATTCATACCGATGACATGGATTCCACCGTAAAGTCCGGGAACGGGAACGGAATACTTGAAGATTTCATTATGTTTCCAGGCTTTGAGGGTCTCAGGCGGGCTAACCAGGGCATCAAACAATCCCTTTTTTGCGGATTCGTAAACATCAGCCATCGGCATATTAACAGCTTCGGCTCCCAGTGCCTGGACTCCCGGAGCGGTGGTGGCAGTAGCCCGGATCTTCATGCCTTTCAAAGCGTCAATTGTGGTAATAGGGACCTTCGTATGCAGAGCGCCCGGCCCGATGCCGTAAACATATAGCACATGAACGTCTTTAAATTCATTTGAATCATAGGTTTTAAAGAAATCCCAGGCCATGCGGGCACTATCGTTGCAATTGTTCTGGGGTGCAACGCCGGATATAAGAAAAGTAGACATGACCGGAAATCGACCAGGGGTATAATCCATCGAAATCTGGCCCATATCGACAACATTCTTAACTACGCCATCATAAATATCCTGGTTAGCGAGCAAAGTCCCGCTGGGGTACCAGGTGTTATTGAAGGTATATTTTCCGTTGGTCTTTTTTTCGACCATCTTGAAAAGAGCGGCGAGTTGTTGTGATTGAACATAATGGTTGGCTGGCATAAAGGTAGCGATTTTTAGATTTATGGTTTGAGCTTGAGCCGCTGCTGAAGTTGGGGCGGCTGTGGTTGCGGGAGCAGAGGTCGGTGCAGATGTGGTTGGAGCAGTTGTAGTTGCCGGAGCGGAGGTCGCCGGCGCCTGAGTGGTAGCTGGTGTTGATTGAGCGCAGCCAGCGACAATCAGGCTTAAAATGATTGCCAGAGCGATTGCCAAGGCTAGGGTCTTTCTCATAAGGTTCTCCTTTATAAATATTTATCCCTGTAAAATATAAGAATTTAAATTAGAAGAGTTCAGCTAGATGAGAGGTATTCCTTATCATATAAGACCATAAAAAATAAGTCAAGTTTGCTATTCTATTTGTGGCTAAATACGCGTAAAAGGGTTAAAAAGCAGATTAAAATTATAAACCTTCCGGATGGTAGGCAATGTTTTGAAGGGCTTAAAATAAACGCTTATCCTGAGGTGTTTTTTATTCAGGCTGGCCGGGTAAATGATGTACCTTTGTTAGAACTTGAAGCAAATATTTTTGGTAAAGTCGGGAAGAACCGTCCCAGCGACCCCAGAGTTCTTGATTTATAGCATTAGGGGTAAACTTTTGATGCCAAGGCTCGTAAAGCCGAAACAAGGGGATGGATGACCACTGCCCAACTGGAGCAGGCGCTTGATGCCAGTGTCATCATTGTACGACCGGCAGATGGAATTCAATTCGGTCCCAAGCCTCACTCCTCAAGGATATACATTACGTCAGGACGCTCTCAAAGCTGGTTGTTATTTGCTTGAAAATTCATCTGACGGATGTCCGGCGAACAGAGGGTACTATTTAAATACACCCTTTTCTCTGAGATTGTCAATTTCAGATAGAGACATGCCCAAGATCTCAGAACAGATATAATCGGTGTGTTCTCCGAGTAAGACCGGCCGCTTAACCTGGGTTTCCGCTTTAGATAATTTAATAGCAGCGGGATGATAATAATGCACTCTGCCCATGAAAGGATGGTCCAGCTCACGGTAGAAGTTGTTATAATTAAGCTGCACGTCGCTGTCCATATCCCTGGCATTAGAGACTACCCCTGCTCCTATTCCAGCACCCTGTAATATGGCCATCACGCGTTCGGGAGTCTGGTCTTTCGTCCATTCATCAATCTTCTGATCAAGCTCATCGCTATGCTTCACCCGGCTTTCAGCTTTATCGAACCTGGGATCGTTTGCCCAGGCCGGATTTTCCATCAGTTTTTTAAGGGTTTGCCATTCTTCATCGCTCATGACAGCTATGGCAACCCAGCGGTCTTCGCCTTTACAGCGATAAATTCCATGAGGAGCGGCGGTATCGCATTTGTTGCCGTTAGGAGACCATATTCTCTGATTAGCCTGATAGTCTAAAATCAGAGGGGTGAGATAATTTAACCCGGCCTCTACCTGCGAATGGTCAATATATTGCCCCTTGCCGGTGCGGCGCCTGTAGTCTAAAGCGGCAGAAATGGCTAAAGCAGCATATAGAGGAGCAAGCATATCGGTATAGTAAGTGGTAGGAGCAACAGATGGTCTGTCCGGCCATCCAGTAAAAGTATCCATCATGGTAGCTGCTGTAATAATACTGCCGAATCCAGGTTGAGCCGCCATCGGTCCGGTATGGCCGTATCCACAGGTCCTCATCATAATCAGATCAGGTTTAACTTTCTTAAGGCCTTCGTAATCCAGACCGATCTTATCCATAACTCCAGCCGGAAATCCCTCCCCTACGACATCCGCCCAGGCTACCAGTTTTTTGAAGACTTCAATCGCTTCAGGCTGTTTCAAATTCAAGACGATGCCCATCTCCGGAGCACTATGGGTAATCGAGTAAAAGGCACTCCTCTCCAAACCTACTGGCTCACCTGGTTTACAAGTGGGGGCAAAGGGTTCCCAGACTCTGACGGGATCCGGATAAGTTGAGGTTTCGACTCTGATGGTAGTCGCCCCGTAATGACTGAGGCAGTTCAGTGTGAACACTCCTACCCCGGCCCAACATAATTGAAGTATTTTTACTCCCTCAAAAGGTAGTTTTTCCATCTCAAACTTCTCCTTACCTTAAATGACCCGCTGTTCTTTTAGATCAACCATTTTCTGGAATGAAATCCCCAATAACTGCTCATAAATCTCAGAATTGTGTTCGCCGATAAGCGGCGCTCTATGTCTGGGACCACAATATCCCTCACTCAGTTTAACGGCACCCCCTGGATATTTGAGGCTGGTCCCTAATTCAGGATGCTCGATCTCTTTCCAGAACTGCCTGGCTTCAAGCTGTGGATGGCTGAGGGCGTCTCTGGCATTATTACAGGGGCTAAGCTGGAATCGGTTTTGAAGAGCTAATTGAAAAAGTTCGGCTTTCGTATGCTTCCGGAAAAACTCAGCCAGGATAGAGATTACTTCTTTAGCCTGTTCCTGACTTAAATCTCTCCAACCTTTCTTTTCCCACTCCCAGTCCTTCAGGAATTTGATATCCACGCCGTCTTTTTTGATAGCCGCTATCAAGGCTATGTTAGATTTTGAGGCGGTGGGGTTAAGCAAAAGATTAAAGGCGATATCCCCGTCCTGGCATTCCCAGAGCAGGGGATTATAAAAAATGGAGCCATCTTTCAAGGTGACGGATCCACGGGCTCGCCCATGCCGCGAAAGGACTCTCCCCGCCAAGCCATAGGGCCCTTCGATCTCGGCGGAGGCTACGATAATAGCGGCCTGCTGGGTAGAGGCATCCACGTGTTGACCGACACCGGTAAGAACCCGATGATTTAAAGCGATCATGGTACCAACAGCCCCATACATGGCCCCGATAAGAAAGGTATGCTGGTAGGTGGCGGTAAGGGGAGGGCGGTCCTCATAACCGGCTGTATAAACAAGTCCACCCAGAGCTCTGACGACGATA
>DEUU01000112.1:3048-5475 GCA_002362735.1 Dehalococcoidia bacterium UBA3254 | reverse complement strand
ATAGTGTTGGTAGGGTTAAATTTTCCCCTGCCTTTTAGCAGTTGATTAATGGGAGGTTTCCGAGGCCAAAAAATACCTCTATGGTTGTCCGTGCGGAGTACAATCACTACATTTGAGCATGAATTGATTTTAACCTAAAAAGTTCGAGCCCATTAGTGCCCGCTATTTTTATCCCTTAATCAGCCTCGATTTTATTTATACAAGCGCCTGAAATCTAGATGATTGAGTTTACAAGAAGGAAACTATTTTAAGTTTTATTTGGTTATTTGACTTAACTACTCGTCGTGAATATTGGATTAGTACGTATATACAAGTGAGTATTGACAGAGTAAATACCACTAGTTATACTAATAGTAAGAACAAGGGTATAAAATATGACTTACAAAAAGACTGCCATATCAATTGAACAGCCTCTATTCGAAGAAGTAGAAGCTTTGGCTAAAGAGATGGAGGTTTCACGAAGTTACGTGTTTGCAATGGCTGCTAGGGAATTCATCCGATACCATAAGAACCGGCAGTTGCTGGATGCCATCAACGCTGCGTATAAAGACACACCCGATCATATAGAAGAAACACTCAGAACCCGAATGAAATCTAAACATCGCCGATTAGTGAAGGACCAATGGTAATCAATCAGGGAGATGTATTCTGGGTTGATCTTGGAGAACCATCCGGATCTAAACCTGCATACCGTCATCCCCATTTGGTCATACAGAACAATGTGTTTAATAGAAGCCGCATCAGCACTGTTGTGGTGTGTTCATTAACCTCCAACATTCAACGGGCAGAGGCTCCAGGTAATGTGTTCCTGGAACAAGGCGAAGCCAATCTTCCAAAACCAAGTGTTGTTAACATTACACAGATTTTCACGGTGGATAAACAAGATTTGACAGAGAAGATCGGTTCACTTTCTCGTAATAAGCTAGTCCAGGTGTTAGAAGGTATCGATCTACTCATTAGGCCCCGGGATGTTAAAGATTAGATGCCAAATAACCGGCAAAATAATACTTACCAATTTCTTAATAGTAAACTGCCTATCTATCTAAAATAGATAATAGGATATTCAGATGATTGGCAGATAAGCCGGGTGATAATTGCACGAGAATAATTATTCGACTATCTTTGGCATTATTGAGATACAACCGGGTAGGTGCTAACATCAGGCCATCCGGTAGTGATAGCGTCTTTAACGCCTATTGACAGGGTAGAAATAAGGCATGCACGTTGTGGAATTATAACACATAGACCAAAAGCGCCTTCAAAATCCTTGGGGTATTCGACTATAATTGGTTTCTGTATCCCGCCCCCGCTCGGAAGATTAAAATGCTCATGGTCGACTTCTTGAGTTATTGAATCGCTATCAACAAGCAGAATATAATACTCATCCAGCCAATTTTCAACATTATTGTGTATTTTCAGTACATATTCCGACTGCTCTCCGGGCATACCATCACTATTTCCGCTAATGCTGAAGCTTCTTCCTTTATCATTAAGATAATAAGTTGTAGCAAAAGTATTAGATGATTTTTCTGGAGCCTTTTGGCAGCCTGTTATCAGCAGAATAATTGCCATGATCGCAATTTCTAAGCATAATAGTAGATATTTCTTTTTCAACTTCTTCCACCTTTTCTTTGGTTTCTCATACTTTATAACGTTGTTAAAACCTAAAGGTTTGTTTATTTTACATATCCACTTATCTATTGAAGATATACCAGAGAAATAATACAATGTAAATACGATGTATAACCATAAAGGAAGAGAATCATGTTGAAAAAGCTTACACGCCATGGTAATAGTCTGGCTTTGGTAATAGATAAAGGAGTGCTGGAACTACTCAATATTGATGACCAGACGCCTCTTGAAATTACTACAGATGGTTCAATATTGTTAATTTCGCCGGTCAGAGATGAGAAACGGAGACGGCAGTTTCAGGAAGCTTTAGCTAAGGTGAATGCTAAATATGGGCATGCTCTAAAGAGGCTTGCTGATTGAAAAAGCCTCTTTTTCTCAGCCTCGAAGAGGTAATAGAAATCCACAACGACCAAATACAGCAATATGGAGGCCAAAGCGGCATCCGCGATATCGAACTCCTAAAATCGGCTATGGCTATGCCAGTCGCAGGCGTTGGCGGAGAATATTTCCATGTCGATATTTATGAAATGGCGGCAGCTTACCTGTTTCATATCGTTCGAAATCATCCCTTTATTGATGGCAATAAGCGGACAGGAGTGGTGTCAGCTCTTGTATTTTTGATTTTGAATGGTATTGAATTATCCGCTGATGAAGACTGCCTGGAGAATATGTTAATTTCAGTTGCCGAAGGCAAAACCGGCAAGTCAGAGATTGTTCAATTTTTTCGCGATAATTCCAGAGCCAGGGAATAAGTTAATGCAAAGAAGCCTTAAGCAACTATTTCGGCGCGTTTGT
>DEUU01000112.1:0-2785 GCA_002362735.1 Dehalococcoidia bacterium UBA3254 | reverse complement strand
TGTATTGCACAGTACCGCCCAGTTACATTTCTGTGAATTTTTTGTGCTATTTTTGCTTTACAAAGGTCCACTCCAATAAACTATTGTGTTACATCCTTGTTTTTCAACGGTTCTACTATTCTTTCAAATCTAGTATGTTATACTTCAGTTATGCTTTCAGATTGGCAAAAACAGCAACTTCAGATTTTGAAAGATATTTACGAAGTATCCCGTTCGTGTTCAACCAACACTTATGTTTGGGGTGGACTGGTAATGGATATTTTTGAAGGTCGTTTTTTACGAGAGCACCATGATATCGATTGTTTCACATTGAATCTTTTAGACGTGAAAAGCGATATGAATGTTTTATTTAAACAAAAAGGCGTTTCAACGGAGTACCTGTCAGATATCGACATGTTTAAAATCGACCAACATAGATGCGAAGCTGCATTTAACCGGCTTGAAATTGATAATGATGTAGCAATGTGGCGTCATATAGGAAATGAAGGAACGTTTTATTTTCCTCGCGTTTGGCTTGAAAAAAGAACCAGATATTTCTATGATACCCCTGTGTTGGTCTCAGGAATAGAGTTCGAATATTCAATCAAAACAAAGGTTAAGTTACTCTCTCCGATATGGGAATTACGAGAGAATGATCTCAAAGCCCTGGAATTCTGGAATAGAAAATTTGTAGACCAGAATATAAATCCAGAGAATCTTCTAAAACAGATATGGAGTGACAATCCTTACTGGAGAAAGAGGGGATAAAAAGAATAGATCAATTATTCAATATATGCCTGAGAAACTTATACCGAAAGATCCAAAATTTGAAGCTAAGCCAGATAGTTCTGGTTCCGGGTGTTGTACAGCAGCGCCCACTGTTCGCAAAACTTTAGCAAGCCCATGAAGCTAAAAGCCCCATACTCATGCTATAGAATATTGATCGTATTATGAAACCGTTATTATTTGGCTAGGAATATTGTTTCGCCGGTCCGGTTGCGAAATGGAATATCGGACGGTCTATCCTGAGTGATTTTAGCGGGCAGTGGACTATCCCGGCCGGGATGAAAGCCAGGAAACTTTGATTCATCAGGTTTCGTTCTCCGTCGATCCACAGCTCGATTATTCCTCCCAAATCGTTCGGGTCTTCGAAGTTAGTGCCAAAAAAGGCGATTACTTCGGGATAATTATGGGTATGAGGTTCAGGACTACCCTGGCTTTCTTTGTCCGTAGGCCAAAACCAGACGCATTCAACATAGAAAGCCCCTTTAATGACTTCGCTATCCAGGTACATCATGCGGGTACTGGTATCAGCGGGCAGTGAGCCTCCCCAGGAAGGGAGAACCAGATCCTTTTTCGGTTGGGTGACTATATATTTGCCATGTTTGAATTCTTCCATTATATCTTCCTTCCGTCCATCTTTCGGACTCAAAATTTTACAATTGTGTCCATATCATACTTTAATGTGATTTGGCTGACAATTTATGCGGTATTAGTTCGGTTTTCGCAGTACTTTTTTCGCTATCATTTTATTATAGAGGTTTATTCTATTAATGATGAGTTCGAGGTAGTTTTTTAGATCCTCAAATTGCTTTTCAATCTGTTGTTGTGGGTGCAGGCCGTTAATGGCAAATGATATTTAGATATTACAGCTATTTACCCAGATATTGGAGGGCATTCTGGCCGGCTATCCGTCCTGAATTAACGGCAAAGCTGGAGCATAGTCCGGTAGAATATTTGATACTATAGCTGTCCCCATACATGCCACCGGCATCAAAGCCGCCAGCGTATAGTCCGGATATGACCTTTTCGGCCTTATCTACTACTTCGATCCTGTGATTGATTTTAATGCCTCCGAGCGTTCCCAGGAAAACGGTCTGGGACCTTACGGCATAGAATCTCGGTCCCCTGATCGCTCTCAAGTACCTAGGGTCTTTGGCAAAAAGCTCATCGTGGTTTTGATCGCAATACCGGTTGTATTCAGCAATGGTAGCCTGCAAGATGGAGGGATCGACTTTAATTTTGGCGGCCAAATCACTTATCGAATCAGCCTGATACACATCATCGGGACGGGTAATTGGAGCTTCCTCCAGTTCTTTGATTAGACCGGGCAGGAGTGACCCGGGGGGAAAGTCAAGCGCCATGGCTTTCTCAATCCCTTTTTCCGTGAGTTGCCGCACAATGGAAGTATCAAGAATACTGAAACCACTGCCAGCGGTTTCACGGATAGAAGCGTTACCCATAGAAGTGTCATCAAAAGTAACGCTTTCATCGCAGAACCTTTCACCCAGGTTGTTAATCCAGAGATCAGGCTGGACTACGGTGTAACCGATTTGAGATACTGAACCTGGCTGTTCCTTGCCGGTCCGCAGCATTTCCAGTACACCGATTCCTTCAGAGGCTGCGCCGATTTGATGAGCCATTCGAATACCGTCCCCCATCTTGCCTTCGTTACCAACAGGGATGATATTGACATTCAAATCCAGCCCGGTGTATTTCTTAATCCACCCGGCATTATTAGCGTAGCCTCCGCTAGCCACCATGACCACCCTGGCGTCTATCCGCATATCGTCGCCATTCTCTTCCGCAATCACCCCGGCAATCCGGCCCTCTTCCAGGAGTATTTGCTTGACCGGTACGGACGTTTTTATAATTACTCCCAGGTCCCGGGCTCGGGCAGCCAGGGCTTTGACCACATCCTCACCGGAATTCTTGACCAGGTGATAAGTTTGAGGGGAGTTGGGGATATTGGTCACCACATTGGAGAAAACAACTCCCATTTTTTGCAGCCACTCTATGGTTTTGG
>DEUU01000189.1:7913-10507 GCA_002362735.1 Dehalococcoidia bacterium UBA3254 | reverse complement strand
TATATACGTTGCTCATATGACCTCCTTATTCCCGGCGCCCTTACTCATGGCCATGCCGATCCGTTCTTCACACTGGATAGGACGTTGAAAGACTCCATCTTCACTACCACATGCCACCGGGTCCCCACCGAAATACGATTCATCCTGACCAGGGGCATATGCCCGATCGTTTTGGTCTTTTCCTCCGTGATTATCAACTTCATAATTCCCATAGTGATTGTAGATAATTAATCCGGAGCTTTTTGTCAAGCACTTTTTTTAAAAAGCGGCCGGAGCTGATCGACGTGGACCTCACGGATGATTTGGGAACCAAGGGCGGCGACGTCTGCGGCGGTAGAATGTGGATTTTCGTCGAGCCGCAGTAGCGCTCCGGCACCAGTGTGCTCACACAAGAGATTACAGCCTATTCTATTTCTTTTTATGCTATTTCCACCCTCCAGCAAGACCTCACTTCAAATACTGATCAATTTTGCTGATCGAGCCAGAATGTCGGTTGCCGGCTATATACGCGGACAGTGGTTCGTACGAGGCGGGCGGGCTCATGGCATATTTCCCAAGCTCCGCTGACTTGTACCGGCGTTCCGTCACCTATATCGATAAGATTCTCAAAGGCGCCAAGCCAAGGGACTTGCCGGTAGAGGAACCAAAAAAGATTGACTTGCTGATTAATCTCAAGGCGGCGCAGCAGATTGGTTTGATGATTCCTCAGAAAGTTCTAGACCGCGCAGATCAGCTAATTAGATGACTGCCAAAATCATCTGCGGCTCAGAGCAAGCTTGTTGAGATCGTCAAAGAGGCGAAAAAAACCGGTGTGGTGCGTAAGGCTGTCGAACAGCTAGGCCTAAAGGGCGTTCGGGCTTCACCAGATTGATCTTAGCGCTTCTGTAATGCGGCGTCACCCTATTCGTGATCGTGCATCGCTAACTATTGGGTTCAGACGGACGTGGCGAAAATGCCTCTCACCTAGAGTGTTACTGTCTTGTTATGTGAAAAGTGCAATCTGAGAGGAGAGATATTTCGGTGACCCGGGGGGCTCTGCTAGCTTCCTGAACTAAGTAATTTTCCAGACATAGGGATGATATTGGATTTCAAGCAGAACTCGTGACAGAAAAGGTACTCACAAGGTATGGAAGGCACTCTTACCGCATAATTTGAGGTAATGAAATTCGCTTGACCCACAAGGCACCAAGCCCGTATACTTGGCAAACCGAAAAACGAATTCTAATCCATTCAATCGACATGGAGGACAAAATGCGCCAGGCTGGCGCTTGTGGCTCTCAGGATAAAAAGTGGACCATGCCTGCCGTCAACAGGAAGGGGAATTAAATTGCCGCTGAAAGGGCTGCCCTATGGAGCCCCTTGCGCGTGCTTCCAGTTTCATCATGAGACATCGGGAGGTTTCCATGGACAAAGAGAGCATCGATCCGAAGGTGTATGACCTGTATGATGAATACTGCCACACCCTAATGTCCCGGCGGGATTTTTTCAATAGGGCTGCGGCCCTGGCCGTGATGGGCGGCACCGGCCTTGCCATGGCCCAGGCCCTGATACCCCGCTATGCTGAAGCTGAGACCATCTCCTTCACTGACCAGCGGATCAAGGGGCGATACGTGGACTACGATTCCCCCGGGGGAACTTCGGGCAGGATGCGTGGGTACTTGGTCCAGCCTGCAGGGAAGGGCCCTTTTCCGGTCGTGGTAGTGATCCACGAGAACAGGGGACTCAACCCCTACATCGAAGATGTGGCCCGCCGCATGGCGGTGGAGGGGTTCTTGGCCCTGGCCCCTGACGGGCTGGCCCCTATCGGAGGCTACCCCGGAAACGATGACGATGGGAAAGTCATGCAGGATACTTTGGATCCTGGCAAGCTATTTACGGACCTTCTGAACAGCGCTCGCTTTGTGAAGGGGCACATTCTTTCCACCGGAAAGCTGGGAGCCACTGGCTTCTGCTACGGCGGCGGCGCGGTCAACATGCTTGCGGTGACCCTGGGTGAAGAATTAAGGGCCGGGGTTCCCTTTTACGGTATGGCCCCGGCAGCTGAGGCAGTGGGGAAAATCAGGGCCCCTCTCCTGATCCACTATGCCGAGGACGATCCCCGCATCAATGCTTCCGGGGAAGGGTACAGGAAGGCGCTGGAGTCATACGGGAAGGCGTTCGTCATGTACACCTATCCTGGGACCCGGCACGGCTTCCATAACAACTCGACGCCACGCTTTGATGAAGCTCAGGCCAAGATCGCCTGGGAGCGGACCGTATCCTTTTTCAAACAGTACCTTGCCTGAGGAGGCCTTCAGGCCTCCCGGTCCTAGGCATGTTCGTAGAGGGCGGGGTTTTCTTCCCGGCCGTTCTTGAGAAGCTCCCCTTGAACAGCGTTCTCCTCCCAGACGCCGAATATGTGATGCTCCTGGTAGTGACGATGAGCCGCCAGCTTTGGCTTGGCGGCTTCGTCTTACCGAATGAATTTCTGCCCCGCCATCCATGCATTGTATTACCGATTATATTTCAGTTGACTTCTTAGAAACAGGTGCATTTTTATGAACTAGCCCATCTTCCGCAGGATGATGGGCTAATCCTTACTCAGGAGGGCCTGT
>DEUU01000189.1:3841-7628 GCA_002362735.1 Dehalococcoidia bacterium UBA3254 | reverse complement strand
CAGGCAACCATTGCCAGGTCACCTCAAATAGTTATCAATAACCCTTTTCCTGTGAAGGCGTTGCCCTGTATACACACCGTATTTCTGCAAACCACAACTCAAAATCAAGCATCTTTCCATCTCCTGCGATAATTTTTTCAAATGCCCAGATTTAAATAAGACTCATTACTTTGACCTGACTCTTGACAACCTGTGAGGCTAATCCACTTATATATACTCTGTCCTTAAAAGCTGTATACTTAATATTCATTCAAAATAACGAAAGAATCATGATCTAATAAAATAATGTTTGACAATATTTTATAAATATTATAATTATCACCTATCGTATAAATTATTATATCTCATGCTGACATCAACACCAGGCGCTAAATCTTTATGAGCGATACAGAAAACAAAACCGTAAAGCAATTTATTCCATGGGTTGACGCTATTGCAGAAACTTTTGGAACGAATTGCGAGGTCGTGCTGCATGATCTCCGCAATCTCGACAGAGCAATTGTCAAGATTGCAAATGGACATATCACTGGTCGCCAGGTAGGAGCACCGATAACGGATATGGGTCTACGTCTATTCGAAGAAGACAAAAAAAACAAAAAAGGAACGGCTGTAATTGGTTATCGGACAAGAACGAAAGAAGGACGTGAATTAAAGTCAACGACAATCTTTATTAGAGATAAAAAAGGTAATGCGGTGGGTTGTTTGTGCATAAACATCGATTTGACGCCTTATCTTACTACAAAAAATTTTATCGATCAGATGTGCAAAGACTCGAGCTCAAATATTGCTGAAATAGAAAGCGAATCACCGGAAAAATTTGTATCAGATGTGGACTCTTTGATGGGGCAGCTCATTGATAAAGCAATGAACCATGCCAATAAACCTCTCATTTCGATGTCTAAGGAAGACAAATTAAAAGTGATGAGGGATCTAAAGAAAAGCGGTTATTTTCTGATCAAAGGTTCCATCAAGAGGTTATCTGGAGAATGGCAAACCTCCTTACCGACGATTTATAAATATCTCGAAGAGATTTAGACACGAAATTAGCGAAGACAACAGTGGGTAGACAATGAGACGAGAGATTATTGAAATTCAGGAGGCCCCGGCGGCGATCGGACCCTACTCACAGGCCATAAGGACAGGGAATCTTGTGTTCACCTCGGGCCAAATACCAATCAATCCAAAAACTGGTGAACTGGTTCAGGGAGGTATCGAGGAGCAGACACGTCAGGCTATAGGAAATCTGAAGCTCGTCCTTGAGGGGGCGGGAGCAGGTCTTGAAACTATAGTGAAGACAACTCTGTTCATCCTGCACATGGATGATTTTTCTAGGATGAACAAGGTCTACACGGAACTTTTCCCCAATGCACCCCCTGCCCGTTCCTGTGTGGAGGTATCTGCCCTACCGAAGGGCGCCCAGGTGGAAATAGAAGCGATAGCCGTATGCTGCCCGACAAGAAAGCAGTCTTCGACAGCAGACTTAAAAAAGCTGGAAGCCACTGTCGAAAAGATATGAGCAATCAAAGAGGGACTGAAGAAGGAAGGAGATATAAGGCTGCCCTATCGGATTCATATCAGGAACAGGTCAAATAAAAGGAAAGAGGAATGGTCAGAGGCATCGTATTTTGTTAAGCTCTTATTGTTTTTGCGGCTTAAACAATAAGAGCGGTTTTGAGATTAGGTCGCAAAAGAAAGGGAGGTAATTCTATGAAAAAAGCTCTTGGTATTTTTGTGCTTGTGCTTACAATTGCAGTGGTTTTCACAGGATGGTCAGGTGCTGCCAGCACACCAGCGAAAATTGATATTAAGGTTGGCACTGGTGGAGACATTATTCCCTTTGCTTATGTAGACAAGAGTGGCACATTAGTAGGCTACGAGATTGAGATGGTTCAATTGATGGGAAAAGAAATGCCTCAGTATAATATTACTTTTCAGATAGCTGACTTTCCCAGTCTCTTTGCTGGATTGGATTCCAACCGTTATCAGGTCTTAGCCAGTAATATCTTTAAAAGGCCGGAAAGAGAAGCAAAATATCTCTTTGCTTCGAATTATCATTATAAAAACACGACCGTCATTGTAGTTAAAGAAGGGCGAACTGATATTAAAACTCTGGATGATCTGGCTGGTAAAAAAGCTGGTGTAGGGGCGAATATTACTTTCAATACAATGCAGATGGAAAAATATAATAAGGAACATACTCAGAAGCCCATTATTTTGGTTTATGTTGACACTGACCCAGTCAATTTGATGAGAGGTGTAGAAACCGGAGCATATGATGCCTATGTCACAGAGTTAAGTTATTTTTCCAATTTCAAACAAGCCACGGGTGCAAAATTGCAAGCCATACCTATGATTAATGAAACATTTAAGCAGAACACATCCTGGTTGCTGTTTAGACAAGATCAACAGAAAATGAGAGATGACTTCGATAAAGCCTTCCTTAAAATTCAGTCTGATGGTACACTAAATAATATAAGCAAAAAATACTTTGGATCTGATTATAAAAAAGACTAGCATTTAGTCTGTATTTCTAAGGAGGTATACTGCTTTAGGATACCTCCTTAGATTTTAATTAGAAGATATCCCGGATAAGATAAATAGCGAAATTTAAAAAGCGTACGAGGTGGAATAAATGGGAACGCTTTTTGATGCTGGATTTGTTATTGAGTCCTTTCCTTCTATTATTAAGTATTTACCGGTAACTATCGAGATATCTATTATTTCGATGCTATTAGGTTTACTTATTGGATTTATAGTAGCTTTGATAAAAATATATAACGTCCCAATTCTTAATAAAATTGCAAGTCTTTATGTAACCTTTATTCGAGGAACGCCGCTTCTAGTTCAGCTTTATCTCTCCTACTATGGCATACCATTGGTGCTACAATATATAAATTATACCCAAGGCACTAATATTAACATTAATAATATTCCGGCTATCTTATTTGTATTCTTTGCTTTTTCTATGAATGAAGGAGCTTATACCTCCGAAACGATCCGTGCAGCTATTCAATCAGTAGATAAAGGCCAATATGAAGCAGCAGCATCTATAGGCATGACAAATTTACAGACGATGACCAGAATAGTAATTCCTGAGGCATTCATTGTCGCGCTACCCAATATGGGTAACAGCTTTATTTCCCTGATAAAGGGCACGTCTCTGGCCTTTACCATATCGGTTATGGACATCATGGCCTCAGGAAAAATTATTGCAGCACGAGCGATGAGATTTTTTGAGGTTTATATCGTGATTGCAATAATTTACTGTACACTGACCATCCTTGTAGAAAAAGTGGTAAAATATCTGGAGGGTAAGGTTAGTATTGAGGGAGAAATTGCACAAAATGATCGAGGCTAAGAATCTTTATAAAAGTTTTGGTTCAAACGAAGTTTTAAAAGGTATAAATGTAAAAGTTAAAACCGGGGAGATTGTCGTCATCATTGGCGCCAGTGGTTCAGGTAAATCAACTTTTTTACGTTGTCTCAACTATTTGGAAACTCCCACTAAAGGACAAATCATCCTTGATGATATATCTGTTGATGCCGAAAAACATCAAAAAAAACAGGTTATTGCTCTTCGTCGGGAAACAGCCATGGTTTTTCAGCTATTTAATCTCTTTAAAAACAAAACAGCACTGGAAAATATCATGGAAGGTCTCACAATTGTGCGAAAGATGGATAAAGCCCAGGCCAAAGAGAAAAGTATATCCCTGCTGGAAAGGGTCGGTCTGGCAGATCGGATGATGTATTATCCCCATCAGCTTTCAGGTGGACAGCAACAACGCGT
>DEUU01000189.1:1592-3519 GCA_002362735.1 Dehalococcoidia bacterium UBA3254 | reverse complement strand
ACCAGCGCGCTTGATCCGGAGATGGTCGGAGAGGTATTGAATGTAATTAAAGAAGTCGTAAAAACGAGAAGAACTCTAATTATTGTAACCCATGAAATGGCATTTGCCCGTGAGATTGCCGATCGTATCTTGTTTTTTGATGGTGGAATAATCCTTGAAGAAGGCACGCCAGAACAAATCTTCCAAAAACCTCAGCAGCAAAGGACGCAGCAGTTTCTACAAAGAGTTAGCAGAGTGATATAATTACCTTTTATGATTGGCCACAATGAACTTTGATGAAATAATCCTAAGACGTAACACTAGCTGTTCAAAATGGGACAAAGTTCCGGAAGATTGCCTTCCCCTCTCTCTCGCGGATATGGACTTCAAATCAGCACCACAAATAATCGAACAACTGCATCAGCGCGTTGAGCAAGGTGTATTTGGCTATCCCCTGCCAGATCAAGATTTACCGGCTATCGTGGTTAAGCACTTCCGGGAAAAATATAACTGTGAAATTGAGCCTACATGGATTGAGTGGCTTCCAAGTGTTGTGCCAGCCTTGAATCTGGCCTGTTTAATGGTCGACGGTACCGTAATGCTTAATATACCTGTATATCAGCATATTATTGGTGCACCAATTAATATGCGCCGTGATTATATTCATTCTCGTCTCAAGATAGTAAATGGACAATACACCTTTGATTTTGAGTCAATGGAAAAGGAAATAGCACCCCAGACTAAGCTGTTTATCCTATGCAATCCCCATAATCCGGTAGGCAGGTCCTACACTAGGACAGAGCTCTTACAGTTGGCAGATTTCTGTGAAAAGCATGAATTAACTGTCTGCTCGGATGAGATTCATTGTGACCTCATTTTGACTAGAGGCAAGCAACACATTCCTTTTATTGCTGTTTCCGAATATGCAAAAATGCATACACTTATCCTCATGAGCGGAGCAAAAACTTATAATTTGCCCGGTGTATCCTGTGCTTTCGCAGTTATTCCTAACCAGGAGTTACGGGATAGATTCATAGCCAAAGGCAAAGGCATTCTGGCACATCCTGGGATTTTAGAATATACGGCACTTAAGGCTGCATTAGGGGATTCAGGGTTATGGTATCAGAAGATGCTGACCTACCTCTCAAGAAATCGGAATTATCTAGAAGAGCGCATCAGCAACATTCCACAGCTTTCCATGTTGCATCAAGAGGCGACTTACCTTGCCTGGATTGATGCTACCCAATTAAAAGTAGACGATCCCTTTGACTATCTGCTCAAGGAAGCTCGGGTAAATCTCTCAGATGGGGCAATATTTGGAGCGCCAGGATTTATTAGATTAAATTTTGCCACCAGCAGAGCTACTCTAAAAGAAGCGCTTGATCGGATAGAAGCAGCCATTAATAAACTGGATTGACGATATTAAAAAGACAAGAAAGGAACTAGATCTATTAGATTTTGAGGAAAGGCCATGATAAAAAAGTAGTCAGTCATTATGTGATATCTGTATGGCCAGTGTATACTCGTGGTCTGCGAAACAACGCTTTTGCTGATCGGGATGAGAATTCAGACGGCTAAGTTTTGTAAGAATCGGTACTATCGTGCTTTTAAGGTTCAGACGGGGAAATCATCCTTTTAACATGAATTAGATTGGAGGGGCGAAAATGAGACTGAGTAGGAAGATATTTTTGTCGACGATTTTTATATGCGGTATGGTAATTACCATAGCAGCCTCTGTCTCGTTTGCTCAGAACAACCCACGTTTCATCCAATTTTCTCCCAGTGCTGTCAAAGGAGCCCTCTATATACCGGATTCTGGCCCAGTGCCGCACGTTGGGGTCCTGTTGATGCACCCGTTGGCGAATTATATGTCGCACCGGGCTTGCACGGAACTCTCCAAAAGGGGATTCATGGTCCTTGGGATGAACTCCCGCTTTGACAACAACGT
>DEUU01000189.1:0-1207 GCA_002362735.1 Dehalococcoidia bacterium UBA3254 | reverse complement strand
TTTACCAAGCCGTCGCCGAGAAGGGCATGTCTTACTGCCAGGGCGATAACAAACTCGTCCCTTGCAGCACTCCAGGTCTTAATGGTCTCTCACCCGCAGACGGCCTGATCCTGATGGACGCCCATCCGGGGAATCCGATCATCGGAACGCTCCGGGCCAATAACCCGGCGATCATCAATGAGACACCCAATCTGCTCGATCCTTCGCTCGATCCCTTCAATCCAGCCAATGGCTACAACCCGAATGGGCCCTCGAAATACTCTGAGGAGTTCAAAACGCAGTACTACAAGGCGCAGGCGGACCGGATGAATCGTCTCATTGCTCAGGCCCTCGACAAGTGGAAAAAGATCAAGGGAGGGACCTATGACCGTTTTCCTGATGACGACATCTTAGTCATCCCAAGTGCCGGAACCTCGCGTCCAGGACCTCCGGGTTCAGCAACGCTTTCTCTGCTCGATCCGAGCATTGATGCCAAGACAACCAAACCTCGCCGGCTGCTCAAGAATGACGGGACTATCGCGGAGCAGATCATCGAGAACGTCAAGGTGGGCGACCCGAAGATTAAGAAAGAGAGCGCCGGCTTCCTTGAAGGGACCAAGATCTTCACGATCAAGTCTTTTCTGAGCTATAACGCGATCAGGGCAACCGATTCGCAGACCGGGATCGACTGGTGCTCAAGCAATAACTCAAACGTTTGTGCCCTTCAATCGATCTCAACTCCGCTTCTGGTCGCCGCAGCGGGTGGATTCTATTTACTTCGGGACAACGAGGTTCACTACGAAGTGGCCGCGAGCCGTGACAAGGAGTTCATCGTAATCGAGGGTGCCGACCACCAGATGATGCCTTGTACAGCGTGTGAGAAGATCCCCGGGCAGTACGCTAATGCGGGAAAGAACTACTATGATTACGTGGCTAAGTGGATTAACGCACGGTTCTAATAAAGATTATCCATGTATTGATGACAAAAGGGAGTGGAGAAGCGTGGGTTTGGAAGGCGGCTTTATCAAATAATTTCATTTTGGTATTCAAATCTGGAAGTTGGAAATTACCGAATGTAGTCAAATATTTAATTGGGAGAACATTATGCAAAGGACGACTCGTATTTGTGCAGACATTTGTCTTACTTCTAATTTTAACCCTGGTTGCAGTCCCTGCAGCCAGCGCTCAAAAGGATAATCCGACGCAAATCTGGTAGGAGGTGGCCCTT
>DEUU01000300.1 GCA_002362735.1 Dehalococcoidia bacterium UBA3254 | reverse complement strand
CCGGTAGCGGTACCAGTTCTTACCTCGTAGTTATTAACTATTAGCATAAGCCACAATTGGTAGACCAACGTGATGGTAATATAGTGGATATCGTCACATGTTTTCAATTCTCACGTAAACTAACCAGTCACGTTAAATAATACAAAAATTTTGTTAATGATTGCTAAGAGGCTTATCTCTACTTGTTTTCAGCAAAGGAGAAAAATATGGGAGACTGGCTTAAGACAAGTTGTACTCTGTGTGTAAACGGCTGCGGGCTGGAGATCCTGGTTGAAGACAACCGCATGATCAAAGTACGGGGAGATAAAGACAACTTACGCAGCCAGGGTTATGCCTGCCGCAAGGGACTCAATATCCAATATTTCCAGCACCATCCCCAGCGCCTGGCGTATCCTCTGAAGAGGGTGGGGAACAGTTACGAGAGGGTGTCTTGGGACCAGGCTCTGGAGGAGATTGCCGGGAAAATCAAGAACATCGTCAAAGAGTACGGGCCCCATTCATTAGCCTACGCAGGCGAGGCTCGACAATATGGTATGCCATTAATTGGAGCTCTGGGATCACAGAATTACTATTCTTCTGTAGCCCAGGAGGTAACCGGCATTTTCTGGGTGGATGGGCATACCTATGGCAGCCAGGGCCTCCATGACATGCCTGATCACGAGCATACCGATATGCTGCTGGCAATCGGCTGGAATCCCCTGATGAGCCATGGAATACCTCGGGCTCCGGTATTTCTCAGGAAGTTCATTAAAGATCCTGACAAGCTACTGGTCGTCATCGACCCCCGGCGCTCCGAAACTGCCCGCATCGCTAATATTCATTTGCCGACCCGGGCGGGTACTGATGCCCTGTTACTGCGGGCTATGATTAGCATTATTTTGCAGGAAGGCTGGCACAATCAAGATTACATTACCCGCCATGTCAGCGGCTTCGAGCAAATTCTTCCTTGGTTTAACGATTTCGATGCGCGGGCTGCGGTAGAGGTATGCCAGTTAGATTATGAAAAGGTCCGCGAGGTCTGTCGCCTGTTCGCGACTCGAAAATCATCTATCCGGTATGACCTGGGTCTGGAAATGGGACGGCACAGTACGGCTGTGTCATACCTGGTAACCATACTCCTTTCCATATGCGGCCGCCTCGGTGTTTCGGGAGGCAACGTGTTCAAAGGAGGCTTGATCCCAATGGGACCTCCGCCGGGTGCACCTCCAGCTCCACCCTGGAAGGCTCCAGCAACTGGATATCCGCCTATCCTGGGTATGCTTCCCCCTAGTATTTTGCCGGAAGAAATATTAAGTGATAAGCCAGACAGGACAAGAGCTGTCATTGTGAGCGTGGCTAACCCGCTGCGCTCCTGGCCGGACACACAAGCCTATGAGAAAGCTTTTAAACAACTGGACCTTCTGGTTACTCTGGATGTAGTTATGAGCGAAACCGCCGCTCTGTCGCATTATGTCCTTCCTTCGCACAACTGTTACGAGTCCTGGGGAAAATTTATTCCCTTTATCAATGAAAATTATCCCGAGATTTATCACCAGATGAACCAACCCATCTTGAAACCCAGCGGAGAAACCCTGGACACAAGTGAGATCCTGGTGCGCTTGGCAGATAAGATGGGGTTGGTCCCGGAGATACCGGAATATCTTTATAAAGCAGCCCGGGGCGACAGAATGAAATTTGGCGCCGAACTGCTGGCTTACCTTCAATCTAATCCCCAAGCTATGGGGGCCTTGCCTTTCATAATATCCCGAACCCTGGGACAGGCTCTCGGCTCGAACGGTCTGGCAGAGCTGTGGTGGAATCTTTTTACCTTGCCAGAGCCGATAAAAGTGGACGTTGCACGAGGCGGTTTCAGGCTGGGGCCGGACCTGACAGACCAGCTTTTTCAATCTTTGATTGACCACCCGCAAGGCATTTGGGCAGGTCACGCTGACCCAGAAAACAATCTGGATAAATTGATTACGGTAGATAAGCGAATTAATATATATATTCCCGAATTAGCTGATTGGATTAAGGGTATTAGTGCTGAAGCCGAGGCCAGAGCTCTTAAACCTAATCCAGATTATCCGTTAATTTTCATGGCCGGTTGTCACTGTGATATAACAGCTAACACCCAAATGCGTGACCCTGCCTTTATCCGCGGGCGGAGGGGCTGTACACTTCTTATGAATCCGGATAATGCTAAATCGCTTAATCTTACCGATGGCCAGAAAGCAAGAATTATCACCGAAGCGGGAAGTGCTGAAGTCGAACTAGAAGTAACTGATTTAGCTTGCCGCGGTCAGGTAATTCTACCTCACGGATTCGGTCTTATTCATAATGGACAGGTCTATGGTATGAATGCCAATAGCCTTACCAAGAACACCCACCGGGACAAGATAGCTGGTACCCCAATACATCGATATATACCCTGTCGAATCGAGTCGCTATAGAAAATTTGCCCCAAACTAAAAATTGGTCCAAAAGAAGGATGATTTTTGAAACCGTCCTTACTCTCCAAAAAGTTAGGACTGCAGAAGGCATTTCTGTGAAGCTAAATGAGGGTCGAAGAAATAGCGTATAAAGAAAATTACGTTTTGGTGGAGTCATTGGTTTTATTAAACCTCGAACTCCCCATCCAATTTTTTGAAGCAAAACCTATATAGGAAGATAAAAATGATCACAAATAATATGCATAAAAATGAGCCTATTTTAAAGCTGGTGGAGACGGGGGAGAATTGCTCTCTAGCTGGAATACAGCGTTGTTTTGTTTAACTAATTTTAACCTCTGCAAAAACTCTAAATTATCATCACAATTTCATATTTCGATCTCTTGGTCTGAAACACTTACGTAGTTGAGTTCCAAACTCATCGGTTTTTCTTTAATCCTGTCCACGATCCAGTCCGCGCTAACGGTTTCGAGCGAGGCTAAATTGTTACCGTTTCACAAAAATCTGAATTAGGTCAGCGTAAAACGGAAGTAGGGTATCAATATCAGCCAAACGAGTACATTGTATTGCAATCAATGACTAAAGCCTTTACAATATAATCACCCATGCAGGCGGCTATGAAACTCCGTCTTTAACTGGCAGTTTGGTGGGGGCGAATTAAGAGTGAAACCGGCTTGAAAATGGTCGGTTTTTGCATTTAACCATCTTTTTCGGTCTTCAAAATAATCAGGGAGACGAAAGAATGCGTAGAAGAGCCTTGGCCCTGCTAATCTCAATGTCTCTGTTATTCTCGCTGGCCTCCGGTACGCTGACACCTAAACCGGTAGAAGCCAAAACGAAGTTATTGCCTCCGGTTGATAATCAACTTCTCCTCGCACCTTCAGTGGGTAACGGCACGACTACTGCACCGTACAGAAACCCTCCCGGTACCTGGACGCATACGCTGGGGTGGGGTGAGGCCTGGGCCCGTGCTAACCCTCAGACAGGTTTTATCTCGGCAACGGCATTTTCAGGCGCAGGCGGGGCTTCGGCCCAGGCCGATCAATGGATAACGGTAAATGTTCCTAACGGGCAGCTCTCGGAAGTGACCGTGATAGCCGATGTTGTCCACATGGGAGGCTGTGAAAAGCTGGGAATTTCAGCTTCAGCCTGGGGAGGCTCGGAAATAGTTTATTACATCGGAAACGAGGAACATCGCGAAACGCTGGACCCGATATTTGGCCTGGGTGATGTAGTACAGGCGGTGGTTGATTTTGGTTTATCCATCGCACCCCTGGCAGGGGAGCTGGCAGGGTTGAAAGAATCCGCCAAGATCATGAAAGTGGTTGAGGTGCTCGAGGTCATCAATGGTCTTAACGATTTACGCGGCAAATTCTATACCCTGCGCGATTCCGGAGATGCTGAAACAAAAACCGTAGTTTTTTCTTTTACCGCCAGCCAGCCTACCCAGGTGGGCTTTGGAGTCCGCGTGGATACTTCCGGTGCGGTTGCAGGCGCTTGTGTTGCTACTGTATTGGGATTGGTAGATAACATCTATGTGAGTATAAATCCGGTGACCGCCGCTTCGTACTTAAGCTTCGATAATTGGTCCGGAGGCAGCGCCGATATTGCTGATGATAGCGGCGCCAGCAACAAGGGTTTACCCAACGGCCCCACTTCCGTTAGTCCTGCCAAAAAAGGAAAAGGAATTCATTTTGATGGCGATCATGACTGGGCTAAAGTGGACTTCTCCTCAAATGAAAAGACTGTTCTCACACAGCAGGGCACTTTTGAGCTCTGGGTTAAGCCGGAGCAGACAGCCGATACTATTTGTGTTTACGGAGGCTCAGGCAGCAGTGCCGACGGGCTCGGTGGTGAGAAGGAAATCCACCTTGGTACCACATCCACGGGGGCATTCAATTTTTATATGGGCAGCTATAATGCCAACCAATACCATAGATTGGTTTATTTCGGCTCATATATTCCCGGCAACTGGTATCACATAGCAGTAACTTACGTAAATACGCCCTGGGCTAAAATCAACTGTTACGTTAACGGCCAGCGGACTGTTCCGTTGATGAACTATTGTACCGCTGAAACCAAGTCGGCCAACTTAAGTGTGGACGATATCCTGTTGGGAGGCCCGAATGCCCACACCAACTTTTTCAAAGGCAGTATGGACGAAGTGCGTATTTTTAGCCGCATCCTTAACGATAAGGAGATTCTCACACATTGCTGGCAAGGAATAGACACCACTGCTCCCACTGTCCCGGTTTTGTTGCCAGAGCCTGTTTTTAGCCCCGATACGGAGAATATCGTTATCTGCAATCCGGCTTTAGACACGGAAAGCGGGGTCTGGCAATATTATTTTGAACGTTCTCCGGGTGGCAATGGCGGCTGGACGACCAGCTCCAATTATCTTTTCCAGAACCTTACTGACGGAGTTTCCTATACTTACCGCGTTAAGGTAAAAGATAAGATGGGAAATGAAAGCGGCTGGTCTGCCTCGGTCAGTTCTACCCAGGACGCCACCCCTCCCAGCGTCTCGATATCCGGTATCCACACTGCTGGGCAAGTCCAGGGCGACCAGATATTATTTAATTTCCCCATAAGTGCTTCAGATAGTGGCAGCGGCCTATATGAAATAGGAACCTCTGAAACCGTCCCGATTGATCATTTTCTGTCGTCCCCTAATCCGGCCAGTGTTTCCTCATTACAGCTAAGTATTCCGCTTTCCGATGGGCCTCAATATGGCAGTGTCTTCCAATCGTGGATTAGCGGCGAAGTTATTGATTCAGTGGGTAATTTGACTCCTTTTTCGACTGATGATGTCAAGATAGATTACCTACCGCCAGAGGGATCGATCACCATAGAAAACGGAGCTGTTTACACCCATGATGATTTGGTCGACCTTAATTTAACCTGGTTCCATCCGCCTCGCGATATGCTTGAACCCAATGGGTCTTTTTATTTTAATGCGTCGGCGGTGAAGTTTAGTAACGATAATTCCGTTTGGTCAAACTGGAAAGACCTCAACACCCTTACTGGCGCTGGGCCTACCGGTAGCGGGTACGGCGGCACCTATACTGGCTGGCAGATCAGCAGCGGTTACGACTTCAAGACTGTCTATGCTCAATTCACGGATGTTTCGGGACATCTCTCTCCGGTTTACTCAGATACTATTGGTTACGGTCCCGTTCCCTCCGGACAGATCACTATTAATAGCGGCGATTACTGGGCAACCAGCGGGGTTGTTACACTGACTGTCAACTCTCCTAACGCTACTCAGGTGGCTTTCTGGAATGAAAATCAGAATCCGCCCTCTGGTTATAACTGGGCGGCATATAAAAGTTCCTTCAGTTGGTCTTTATCTACCGGCAGTGGATCTAAAACAGTATTCGCCAGATTCAAAGACAGTGTAGGACAGGAAACTTCCAACTATTCTGATACCATTGAGTTGGATATGGATTCTATGACCGGTTCTTTGACTATCAACAACGGTAGCTCTCATACCAATTCCTCCAGTGTCACACTCAATCTTGGTATTTCTTCCACCTACAGCGGAAATCCCGAAATGAGGTTCAGTAATGGTGTGAGCTGGTCAGGTTGGGAAAGTTTTCAAACTACCAGGGAGTGGCAGGTTTCTCCGGGAGAAGGTGAAAAATCAGTCTCTGCCCAGTTCCGGAATGCGGCTGGGCGCTCCGCCTCCTCGAGTGACGCGATTTACCTGGACCTCTGTCCTCCGTCTGGCAATTTGACAATAAATAATAGCGCAGCGTTTGCCGGCTCTACTACGGTTTCCTTGAAAACCCATGTCAGAGGTGAGGATTATTCCATCCCTGAGCAGACTTCATCAAATCAGGGAGACTGGGGCTGGTATTTTTACAAAGCTAGGGATACAAAAGAGTTCAAACCTTTAGTCTGGGACAACATCGTTAGCCCGGACCCAAGCAAACAGCCTTATTCTTGGAACGATCAGGGAGGTCCCGATGATATCGCTTTCCTCAAGGTTACCGGCCCGGACCAGGGAGGGATCATTCAAACCGGCGAAGGTGGAGACGGAGCGTTTAATAATGTAGTTATTGCCTGGTTGGTCGATGGTAAAGATAAAATAATAGACATCAGCGGTGGGCTGTGGGCCAAAACTAACGGGAAGAAATCCGACTCAGGTGATGTCAAAGATGATGGAGTGTATTTCTCTATTTATCTAAAAGGACAATAGGGAGAGGCCCCGAAGCTGGTCTCTAAAGAAGTGATCGA
>DEUU01000325.1 GCA_002362735.1 Dehalococcoidia bacterium UBA3254 | reverse complement strand
ATTCCCTGGAGCATTTGCCGAGGTGCATCAAAAACTCTGAAACCTCTTCCCAGAGTGCAGGGATCGTGATAGGTCACTTTTTTCTCGAACTTACCCAGAAGTAACTTTTTATCTTTTATCAAAGGAGCGATAAGCTCTACTAAACTCACTACCTGAATTTCAAAGTTATTCAACGCTTTCGGGTATTCGGATTTCAGACAAGAGTAGCATTCAGGGCAGTAAGTGATGATCCTTTTCACTCCATGGCCCTTAAATTCCGCCATGTTAGCCTGAGCCAAAGCCAGAAAACCTTCCTGGTCTCCTTGTAAAAGAAGATCCCGGCCACAACAACGCTCATTAGCCAAAAGATTAAAAGGAATTTGAGCTATGTTCAATAAACGAAGGGCACCGATAACTCCATAGAGCGAACTCACTCCAAGATCTTTGAAAATAACATCGAAATAAGGAGCGCAACCGACAAAGAAACGGGTATCCGACTGATCGGTCAGGACGATGTCTTCGGGGAGCCAATCGAGCCTTTCCTGTTTCAATTTTTTACGAGCCATCATGTGCATGGTAGTTTGGAGAGATCCGCCATGGCTGCACTGCACTCTGGCTCCGTCCTTAACTGCTTCAGCCCGGAGAGCGTTGATAAACTCGGGAAATTTCACGCGATAATTACAGCGCTCGTAGCACATACCACAGTTGAGACACGACCAGATAGCTTCGTCCCTGAAGACTCTGCCTTCATTACCCAGTTTTTTCTGAATTATCAAACGAGGGTTAAATTCCGTATTAAATTGAGCTACAGGACAAACTACTGTACATTTGCCGCAATCAAGGCAAAGTCTTACTTTCGTGTCCCTAATTTCTTGTTCCAGGTTAAACAAATTGATTTCCTTCAAATTACTTATTAAACTGACTGCAATCCCGTAAAAAGATCGACAAAATCATTAACTCGCTTTATGAACCCCAGAGCGTCGCCGTGGGGCAAGCGAACCAGCGACAATTTCTCCTGCTTTAATCCTAACAATCGCATGATTCCCAGGGCTTTCTCATAATTTTGATGCGTCAAGTTTTCGTCTATACCAAAATGACAATTATGCGAATCGCATCCCAGCAACATCACTCCATCAGCGCCAAACTCGAATGCCCTGAGCATCAATCCGGTATGAACCCGCGAAAGGCAACTTACCCGAATAATTTTCACACAGGACGGGAAAGTCAAACGCTTTTGAGCAGCGGTTTCAATACAACTTAAACCATCCCAATTGCACGCAAAAACAACGATAGTAGCTGACTTGTTCATCCGGTTTCACCTGTAATATCTGCCTTTTTTAAAAGAGATTCCAGGGCTGCGGTGATACCAATTTCACTTTGAAGCGGCTGAGTGATAGCTCCGGTTGGACAGACCGAGAAACACGCCCCACAGCCAAAACACAAAGCCGGGTCTATCTCGGCAAAAGACACACCCTTTTTATCGGTCTTAATTTCAATATAAGGGCAAAGCTTAGCACAATCGCCGCATCCGCGGCAAAGCCTGGAATTAATAATTACCGAACTCGATCTGGGTTTAAAAGTCTCCTGACTCAAATAGGCAGAAGCCCTGGCAGCAGCAGCTTCACCCATAATAATTTGCTCTTCCACGCTGGGAGTCCCAGGCTGCACCACAATAAAAATACCCGCGGTCTCCCTGACCGTAAATGTATGCGCTATAGAAGAGTCCAAACTGGAAACACGGTTGAAATAATGCTGCCGTCCCATCACACGGCTGATAAGGTTACTCCTGGTCAGAATGTCCAGAGACTTCTGATTGGCATTAAAAAGATCCAGGATCACAACCCCGGCTTCGACCCGGCTGGTCTGCGAACCATATCTAAACGTAGCCTCATATTTACCCGGAGTGCCGTTTAGCTCCAAAGCATCCGGCCAGGGTTCTTTCGGAACGGCATTTCTTTCCAATTCTTTTAGAAGATCATTGATATCCTTGTAGAATGATTCATTGCCGCTAAAAGACCGGGTATTTTCCGGGACATCGATGGCAGAGATAAATGTTAATTTATAATTCTGAGCCGATAGTTTGCGTGCCGCAGCTAAACCGGATGGCCCGGTGCCAATGATTAAAACGCTGTTCGTTACTGGACGAGCCTCATAAACCGGCGGCATCAACTTTTGTGAGCGGGCTACGCCAGTTGAAATCAGTTCAATCGCCTTTCGGGTAGCGCCTTCGGGATCATCTTTATGGACCCATGCGCACAGTTCGCGAATATTTGCAAATTCAATATTTACCCCTTGAGGCAAATCGATCGCTAAATTATTCTGACACATAACTCGCCGATCAGTACAGCTAAAACAGATCTGTTCGAGGTTACAGCACCGGCAGGCAGCTAAAACGACATGAGCTATTTGATTTTTCTCAACATAAGATTTAATCTTTTGCGAAGCGTCTTCAGTACAGGATTGATCTAGTTCTTGAATCAAGCCGATATCTGGCAACTTACCGATTTCCCCAGCAACTTGTTTAAAATCAATGATCGAATTGATACTATAACCGCATCGACAAAGAAAAACAGCGGTACGGTTACCCGCTTCAAGCCGCTGGACCCTGGAGAGCGCAGCTTTTTCTCGGGAAATTTGAGCTTTTTCATCCTGTATAAGCTTCATATCAATCAAAGCTGCCAGAGCTATTGCAGAGGCCTGCGCAAGTTCCCCTGGCATATTTCCATCATTTACCACCTCAACATTACAGACACCCGTTTTCTTTATTTCCTGTATGTTTTCTCCCGGAGATATAAAATTGATGATACCTTCCGCCTCGATATCAATCGGCGAATAACTATCCTGATGGAAGATTGCCTTCAATTCACACACTTGCTCGCATTCCAGGCATTCGCAGCAAATGGCGCAATTGAGACATCGCCCGGCTTCACGCCTGGCTAATTCTGGTGTTAGTCCCAAATTTGTTTCTTCGTAATTTCCCTTCCTTTTGGATAGAGGCAAAGCCGGCATATGCGATCTCTTATGGGGCGAAGCTTTCCTTTCCTCGATGTTTACTTCGACTGGACTAAGGGATTTAAGAGACCTGTCCTGCTGCAGGTCATTTCCTTTAATATATCTATCTATGGATTCCGCCGCACGCAGTCCGGCAGCCATAGCATCAACAACCGTTTTAGAACCGGTCACGCAATCACCACCGGCAAATACTCCGGGGATATTAGTTTCCAACGTCAACGTGTCTGCCATTACAACCGATTCTCCACCGACAGCCAATCCTTTGATATTTAAACCTGAGGTGTTGGGCTCCTGACCGACTGCAATTACTACATGGTCGGCTTCGATAACAAATTCTGAATTAGGGATAGGGTCTACTTTACGCCTGCCGTCGGCATCCGCCTGTCCCAGCTGCATACGCTGACAGCGTACCCCGGTTACCCTGGTGCCATCCCCTAAGATTTCCAGCGGTGTAGTCAGGTAATCTATGGTAACTCCTTCTTTGATTGCTTCATTAACGTCGTCTTTAATAGCCGGCATTTCTTCAAAGGAACGACGATATACCAGGCGGACAGCCCCTTTACTTTGCCTTTTGGTAGCCCGTGCTGAATCAACGGCGCTGTTGCCGCCGCCGATAACCACCACATTAGAGCCTACATTGGCACCCACCTTTAAATTCAAGGCAAATAGCAAGGAAACACAGTCAGCCACACCTTCGAGGTCTTCGCCAGGAATATCCAGTTTTTTATTCTGCTGAGCACCGATGGCGAGGAAAAACGCTTGATATCCCCGATCCAATAGATCACCGTAGGTTACATCTCGGCCAACCATAACGCCAGTCTTAATATCGATACCGAGAGCCTTGATCGCTTCAACTTCTTTTTCTCTGATTTCGTGCGGTAAGCGAAAACGGGGGATACCGGTAGCCAACATTCCACCGATCACAGCGTGGGACTCAAAAATAGTTGGCATATAACCCCTTCGTGCCAGTTCCCATGCGGCGGTAAGTCCCGCCGGACCAGAGCCAATAATAGCTATTTTTTCCTTCTGTGATCCGGATGGTGCTTTCCGGCTATAATTGATGTTGCCGGAGGAGTTATCGGATACAAAACGGTGTAATGATTGAATAAACAATGGACTGTCTATTTTCTGCCTGGTGCAATTTGTTTCGCAGGGATGAGTACAAAGCCTTCCCAGGATACCAGACATAGGGGCAACTTCATTAACCAGACTGCGAGCTTTGTCTACCTTACCTTTACTTAACAGTGCGATATACCCCTGGACGTTTATCCCCAGCGGACAATCAGCGCGGCAAGGTGAAATCCCCTCTTTATCAATACAATAAGCTGAAGGAACAGATTTGGCACCCAGTAACGGAGAATGGATGGCTGCCTGACTTATTTTCTGACCGTTGGCCTGGATTTGCACTTTTACAGAACACTCTTCTTCACATTTCCCACAACCCGTACACAGATCTTCTTTGACATATCGGGGAGCTTTAACGGCTTTGATGGAAAAGTTTCCCGGCTTTCCGGTTACAGATTTAATCCGAGAATTCGTATAAAGTTTTACCCGTGGATGACTGGCCGTCCTGAGCAACAGCGGCCAGATATGCAACAATTCATGAGAGGGATCAACGGGATGGTCAATCGAGCCCAGATCCAGAGAAAGGGACGGAGTGATTAGAGATACTTCCAGACCCATTTCAGCCAAAGTCAAGGCGCATTGTGCAGCACGTATACCGGAACCAACTACCGAAATCCTTCTAGCCATGGGAATTATCGCTCTTCTTCCCGTGTTCCAGCCCCTATTTGAATCCCAATTCGAAAGC
>DEUU01000136.1:24422-40972 GCA_002362735.1 Dehalococcoidia bacterium UBA3254 | reverse complement strand
ATGTTTAGCATATTGTATCCAAAGTCGATCGTATTACATCTGGATAATATTACTGGCCATCAATAAGTATTCTACGAAGCGGTATCGATTATTTTGATGGTTGGTGAATGTTGTCAATGGTAATGTAATTCCAATATCTAATGGATGTTTATAGATCTGACTCCAGATATAATCCAAAATTGATGTGTTAATTCAAAATACGTTGCATAACCAAATAGGAGGTTATAAATGAAAGCCTTAGTTTATCATGGACCTTATGATGTCAGGATTGACGATAAGCCGATGCCGCAAATCAAAGACCCGGAAGACATCATCTTGAGAGTTACTACCACGGCGATTTGCGGTTCAGATCTGCATCTTTATCACGGAAGCGTTCTGGGCATGGAGCCCGGCCAGACTCTGGGACACGAGTTTATGGGTATCGTGGAAGAGGCCGGGCCGGAAGTCCACGAGGTACAAAAAGGCGACCGGGTTATTGTGCCATTCAATATTAGCTGTGGCCGCTGCTATTACTGCCGTCGCGGATTGTGGTCTCAATGCGACCGTTCCAACCCCAAGGGACGCATCGGCGCAGCCTTCGGCTATACCCAGTTGTTGGGCGGCTATGATGGCGGTCAAGCAGAATACGTCCGTGTCCCCTATGCCAATACCGGCCCTCTGAAAATACCGGATAATCTTGAGGATGAGCAAGTCCTCTTTCTGACCGATATCCTCTGTACCGGGTATTTCGGAGCGGATATCGCTGGGGTAAAGCCGGGGGATGATGTGACGGTCTTTGGGGCTGGCCCGGTAGGGTACTTTGCCGTCCTGAGTTCTTTCCTGCGCGGGGCTGCACGGGTATTTTGCGTGGACCGTGTTCCTTCCCGCTTAACGAATGTGGCAAAACTGGGGGCAGAGCCTATCAACTTCGAGGAGTCCGATCCAGTCATGGCGATTCTGGAATCCACTAAACGAAAAGGCACCGTCTGCATCGATGCGGTGGGCTATGAAGCCATGGGGCATATGCAATCACCTTCGGTACCCAAGCCTGCCTACATGAATCAAAATCCTTTGCAGGTCATTAACTGGATTACTAATGTTGCCCGGAAATTCTCCACGGTGGGAATCCCCGGAGTCTATAATGGGCTCTTTGACAACTTCCCTCTGGGGTCATTTTTCCAGAGAGAGCTTCAGATTCGTATGGGACAGTGTCCCGTTAAAGACTATGACGAGCTTCTGTTACACCTGATCGAAACGGGGCGTATTGATCCTACCCACATCATCAGCCATGTTATCAGCCTGGATGAAGTTCCTGAAGCCTATGCTATGTTCGATCAGAAAGATGGTGCTACCAAGGTGATTGCCAAGCTGGAAGCTTAATAATTTATATAAAGTATCCGTATAACAGCTTATCACCAGTAACACGCTCTAAGCTCCTGCTGAAATCGAATAAACGGATAGCTTAACATGAGCTATCCGTTTTTCTTTTTTAGCAGCATCAGGATTAGACCAAAATAAACCTGTAATTTTATTCCTCAGGGTACAATCTAAAGTAGAGGCGGTTTAGTTTTCTCTTATTACCTATAGATTTTGGAAGGAAAGTCGATGCCAAAAATAGTTGAAATTAATCTTTCTCAAGATATTTCAAATAAACTGATAGAGAAAATCCAGGAAATACCAGGAATTATCAGTTTACGGGCTCAGCAGGGCGATTCAATTCATCCGTACAGCTCTCTAATTAGTATTACTATAATTACACGCTATGCGCCTCAATTAATGCATCTATTGGACCGAGAAGGCATCTTGAAAAACCCATTTTCAACCATCACCATCAGTGAGCCTACAGGCACCATTTCCAAGCCCTTTAACAGGGAAATAATCAATGATTCCAGTGAAGTTACCTGGGAAGAAATGGATAACATTATTGGCCGGGAAAGTAATATGGGCGCCAATGGTTTGCTTCTTATGGCATCTGCCGGAGCTCTGGTAACAATTGGTATAGTTACCAATGCCCTTTATCTGGTCATTGCCGCCATGGTTATTGGGCCAGGCTTTGAGCCTCTGGTAAGAATTGGCCTGGGTATTGTTAATCGCACAAGTTCCCTGGTTACTGGAATTATTCATACGTTTACAGGTTATGGATCTCTGATGGCTGCTGGCGCGGTTATGACATTGATTTTGCAAGGGATTGGATTGTCACCCCTTAAGGGCGCTGCGCAATCTCCTTTCCCGGGAGTTTCATTATCTTATTGGACTACCATTAATGCTCAGGCTTTAATCATCACCGCCATAGGTGGATTAGCCGGACCTATATTGATTGCCAGCAACCGCTCTATTTTAGCCTCTGGTGTGCTGATAACACTGGCTTTAGTCCCCAGTGCCGCAATTGCCGGGATGGCGTTGGTAGCTGGCGATTTTGGATTAGCAGGGCAAAGCCTGCTGGTCTGGCTAATTAATGTAGCTATTGTCAGTTTTGTTTCAACCCTGGTATTTATATGGAAAAGGATTCAGATTCATAGCAGAAGGATGAGGAAATAAATAACAGGCTTCCGTAATGAAGGTAAGAAAAAAGACAATAACATGATATATTTATAATTAGGTTTCCTGAAGAGCAGACTTTAGTCTTTATTTGGACAGCTAGATGGGTAAGTCTCCTACTGAAAACGGTAAGAGAGAAAACGAAGGCGACAAAGCCGATTCTGAGAAAAAAGAGGCAAAAAAACGCGCCGCTATTAGCGCAGCAGTTGTTCACGCCGCCATCATTGAAGAAGGTGCATCTGAATTAAGCCGTCCTTCAACGGCATTAATGTGGTCTGGTCTCGCTGCGGGCTTATCCATGGTCTTCTCTCTAATCAGTGAAGGGATAATAAAGTCTCATTTGCCCGATGCATCCTGGGCACCATTAATTTCCAGTTTTGGCTATACTATCGGCTTCCTGATTGTAGTCCTGGGGCGTCAACAGCTATTCACCGAGAATACTCTAACAGCAGTCATTCCCCTCTTAGAAGACTGGAAAATTAAAAATCTATTGAACGTGCTGAGGTTATGGGCAATTGTGCTGGTTGCCAATTTAATCGGAGTTTTTATTGTAGTTTTCGTCATCGCAAACACTTCGATTTTTTCTCCTGAGACCAAAGCCGTATTTACCGAAATTGGCCAGAAGGCCATGCAATACAGCTTCGTAACTATTCTCCTGAAGGGAATCTTTGCCGGTTGGCTGATTGCTTTAATGGTCTGGCTACTTCCGGTTGCAGAAACTGCCCGAATCTGGGTTATTATTATTATCACTTATATTGTAGGCCTCGGCGGAATGAGCCACATTATTGCCGGTTCTGCCGATACATTTTATCTGGTAGCCAATGGGAGCATTCCGTTTAATAAATACTTGGTTGGCTATGTGCTCCCTTCTTTAATCGGCAATATTATTGGGGGAGTTACTATTGTAGCTGCCATAAACCATGCTCAGGTAGTAGCTGGTTCACGAGAAGGATAAATGAAAAAACCTGAGGGAGGTAACGGATGTCAAAATTGGATAAAGCCAGCGGGTTAAACTGGATAGGCAGAATACCGGATGCGGTCTGGGGGCCGGTGGTAGCCGGCATTCTTATTTTAATCGTTGGGCTAATCGGGTTAGCTTTTGGTCAGCCCTGGCTTTTCCCGAGCCTGTGACCCACGGCTTATTTACAGGTGGAGCAGCCCAGAATGAAATCAGCCCGGTTTTATAATTCTCTTCTGCGTGCTTCTCACCCTCCAGCGGCAGCTACCACTTTGCTGGTGGCATTGGGGAGTATGCAGACCGTCGATAAAGCTCTGAAAATTTTTATCGGTATTTTAATTCTGGTCGTCCTCGGTGAAGCGGTACGGCAACTCAGAGTAAGAGGACAAAAAAGAGGGATGCAGGAAACAGTGGCGGAATAATATTAGCAGCCATTCAATGGCTGCTAATATTATTCTTTCTAATCCTGAATAAAACATTATGGCGAAGGTACTGTCAGTGCCTGTGTAACAGTATCAATAATGCGCGTTGTCAACCATAGTACCTGATCTTCCACAAAAGACAGGGCGGCTTTCCCGTTTTCTTCCATCTCCTCATCTTTCAAAGCTTCAGCTGCGTGAACTATAATACTCCAGACCATCTTATTAGAGTTAGCCATGGTTAAGAGGTCCTGCAAATGCCTTAATAAGCCGACCCCTCCCTTATCGGTTCCATGAAAAAGGGCCAATTTCAAGCCCCGAGCTCCTATCTCGCTGATCCTGGGGTATTTTTCTACCAGAGGAGCGGCCATTTCGTGGTTGGTCAACGACCAGGCTGAAAACAGTTTACAGTGGGATACTACGTCGGTCTCCAGCGGAAAATGTTTTCCTACCTGAAGCAACCTGTCCGAGAATCCCTTTTCACCATCTCTAGCCATAGCTAAATAAAGCCCTAACTTCATAGTCCCCTTTTTCTCAAAAGGACCAAAATCCTGCTTTTCCGGGTCGCCGTGGAAGTGGGCAACCTCGGAAGCTTCAGGCATACTGGTATTTTTATGCATAGATGGCTGTTTTATATTAGGCTCGTCGATTTTATTAAGGCGGGCTGCCGCATATTTGAAGTAAGGTTGCTTGCTGGCCGGGTCCCAATCCGGCAAGGTGAGTTCATTCGCTGCTCGCGGACGGCCAGGGTTATCCCAGTATCCATAATGGAAAGGCACGAATAAATGCCCGGGAATGATATCCCCAATCCTGGCCCGGGCTTGAACCCGACCCCGGCGGGATTCTGCTTCCAGCCATTCACCTTCATAAATGCCTAGCTGAGCGGCATCCTCCGTAGATAGCTGAATAAATGTATCTGGAGCTGCGTTGTCTAACTCGGTGGAGCGTCTGGTCTTGGTACGGGTATGCCAGTGATAGACCACCCTTCCGGTAGTGAGCATAAAGGGATACTCCTTATCTGGGATTTCCAGAGGCGGCTCATATTCAGCGGATTTTAAGATTGCCCTACCGTTGGCATGCAAATTCTCAAACTCTTCCGGTGTGAGAGATGCTCCCGTAATCAGGTCATGCCCGAATTGTTCACACGTATCTATGGTGGTATTGAAGATACCATCCGTGTAAAGACGTTCAGCACCATCAGGATAAGCTTCGTTGCAAGGCCACTGGATTCCTGAGCCGCCGGTTAGTTTGGCATAAGTCATACCGCTGTAGTCACAGATTTTCCCCTTAGAGCATTTCTTCCAGGCTTCAAAAGCGCTTTCCGGATCGTCCCACTTAATTAAAGGAGCGCCATCCTTATCTTTAAAGCCCATGAGGTGAGCAAAATCCAGGAAAATATCCAGGTCTGATTTAGCCTCACCTGGCGGTTCAATAGCTTTATATGAAATATGCACTGTTCTATCCGGATTAGTATAAGTTCCTGTCTTTTCGGCCCAGATGGCTGCGGGTAAGACTACATCGGCTAATTCAGTAGTTTCAGTATCGAAAGCATCCTGGACAACTACAAATAGTTTCTGGCTGGTCAAGATCTTGCGGATACGTGTTAAATCCGGTAATGAGACGCAGGGATTAGTGCTGATTATCCAGAGCATTTTAATGGACCCTTCCTCAGCATAGCGGAAAATCTGCATGGCATGGGTTGGGGGTGACCAATGAGGTATTACTGCCGGATCTACATTCCAGATTTCTGCCAGTTCCTGAACATGCTTCGGGTTATTCCAGTTGCGTGTGGCAGGCAGGGCACCATCGCAGCCGGTCTCGCGCGTGTTTTGGGCCGTGGGTTGCCCATTCATTTGAAATACTGTGCAGCCAGACTTTCCGATCATGCCGCGGATTAAATTCAAATTGTTAACCTGGCAGGCAGCTGCTGTAGCCTGATGAGATTGATAAACCCCTTGGAGCACCGTGGAAACCAGGGTGGGAGTATTGCCCAGAATTTCGGCCGCGGTTTTGATTTTATCAACAGGTACACCGGTGACCATCTTTACTCGCTCCGGAGTCCAGGTTGAAACCTGAGCTTTCAGGCTTTCGAATCCGATGGTGTGTTCTTCAATATATTTTTGATCAATATAATTGCCCTCTATAAGAAGATTTATTAGCCCATTTAGCAAAGCGACATTAGTGCCCACTCTAGGAGCCAGATGGACGGTGGCAGCCCGGGCGGTCATCGTGGTCCGGGGGTCTATTACAATCAACCTGGGTGGATTGGGCCCGGCCAACCGGTCTAATACCCGCATCCAGAGTACCGTTTGCTGTGAGGCTAAATTATGTCCCACCAGGAGAATACAATCTGTGACATCGAAATCGGTGTAAGAACCGGGGTCTCCGTCACAGCCAAATGTTTGCATCAAAGAATCAGCGGCGGTAGCCGTACAAAGTCGAGTATTTCCATCCAGGTGGTTGGTACCCAGACCACCTCTGGCAAGTACACCCAGGGTATAATATTCCTCAAGAAATAACTGCCCTGTATTATAAAACCCGATGGCAGCACTGGTAAATCTTTCCTTGATTTCCTGGGTGGTATTTACAATCAAATTCATGGCTTCATCCCAGGTTGCCCTCTCTAACTTCCCTTTACGCCGTATCCTCGGGTAAGTTAGACGGTCAGTGCTATTATTCGCAATCCAGGCATGCAACCCCTTAGGCCCCAAGCGTCCTTTATTAGTGCGGTCTACTGCTCGGCCGCGCACCCCTACAATCCGACCCTCCTTTACACCTATATCCAGAGCGCAGTCATTAGAGCAGAGCACACAAGCAGACTGGACCCATTTCTCAGGTGCTTCCAGAGTACGCTCATCCACTCTGTCCGGCCATCTACCCTGATAAGGCGTTCTTTGGCCCCAGATATCTTGGATACTGTCTCGTGTCTGATGCATTTCTTGTGTCTTTGAAGGCTTTTCCACTACGCGAGCTCGTGCCATTTGCTTCTCCTTTAATCCGGCTGATACGTACTCAGGATGATAAAAAAGCTTTAGTGACCTGATATTCAGCCTGACAATTAAAATATATCGATAAAATCCATAAAAGGCATGCTGGGAAATATGTAATTTAGATGCAAATAATTAACTGAGTGTATTAAGTATTACTTTAAAAGCCCTCGTTTCCTGGAATATCCTGTCTCGGAATAGGTCGTTAAAATTCTGTCCTTTTTAAATAGCAGGGGTATATTCCACTACGCACAGCAGCAGAATATACCCCTGTTTCAAAAAGAAGGAATACATTCCAAGAGTAGATCAGATTCTACTCATGAGGCAGTTATCCCATATTTATTTCTGGGGTTATTAAAAAGAATAATAAGTTTATTTTTCCCCGCCCTTGCGGCCGCCTTCGCCCATTCTCTGTCTGGACTCTTCGCTGATGTCTCTCTCACTGGAGCCACCATGAGACTCCTCTCCGGCCTTCTTGGCGCCTTCCTTCATTCGTTCCTTGGATTCGGGTGTATAGTGCTTCTCACTACTCTTGCTGGCTTCGCCGCCTTTTCTTCCGGCTTCTTCTCGCCTCATCTTTTCTTCTTCTTCTCTAGACATACTAACCCTCCTTAATTGAGCCTGAACTTGGGTAATATTTTCAGATAGGCTACCCTCGGCTCTAAAGTCTAATTATATCTGTAATGCAAGACCTTATTATCCGTCTAAATATGTATTTTTGATGAATAGAATAACGATGGCGTTATTAGTCTTAATTGCGGATAAATATCAATAGTTTCTTTGATTAGCAGGAAAATCGAATGTAAATAAATTGGGTCATGGATATTATTTAAGCCAAATTTCAGGTCATCTAACCAGATATTGGTTTATCCTAACCCCAGGTTATATAAAAACAAGCTGACCAGATTAAAAGGCCAGCTTGCTCATGGAACATAAAGGAACTTATTATTATTTACCTTGATTAGATTAGTTATAGACCAGGACCGTTATTTCTCTAATGTTTTTGCAGAAGTGTTATATAGCTCTACCGGGTAGATGGCATCAAAAGGCATCTTATTAGCTTTAAAACCTTTTTCAAGGGCTTCCTGGCTGGGCGCTTCCCATTCACAAAAAAACTTGTGATTTGAGAAATCACAATAAGTCTGTTTCCATGTGAATCCGGTGGAAACTGTTTTCAGGGTCTTCTCGGCCACACTTTGAAACTGCTCTTTACTAAACGGAAGTGTATGGACTGCTAAAAATCTTTGCATTATCTATATCCTCCTATATTTTTTATTCCTTTATTTGATAGACAGTTCAGTGAAATCAATGGCAACCTCATATCGCGAATCTGGATCAGAAGTCCGTGGAGCATTGCCTGGTCTTTAATTTGTCCAGATAAACTGGCTTATCCGCTGGGAAGGTTCTGGACTTCCATTCCATCAAACCAGCTGGCCCAGGTTGTTTCTAAATGGCCTTTTACAATGATCTGGTAATAAGTTGTTGGCTTCTTGCCTTTTGATGCCATTTCTGATCTTTCCAGCCTCATCAATTTCTATATCTGGATTAATTTTATCTTGCGGAAAGATAGAAAGTCGTCTATCCGGAGATATATTTTGAGGATTATTTTTGAGGAAAAACCAGAGATTAGAGAAGATTGAGATTGGTTGCTCGCTTTATAGCCTGAGCGCGGTTGGTTACTCCCAGTTTGGCGTAGATATGGTTAGCGTGGGTCTCGACAGTGCCTATTGACAGTATTAGCTTGCGGGCTATTTCCTGGTTAGATAGATCATCCGCTAATAATTTTAATATTTCAAGCTCTCGTGAGGTGAGCGGCTCACTGAGAAAAACGGCGCCAATTGTAGATCGGAAAGGTTTTGTTTCGCATTCGCTCAATAAGCGGCGAATGAAGTCAGAGGGCTGATACTGTCTTATAGTCTCTTTTAGAAGTGAAGTCATAGTTATTCCCATGTCAATGAAAATGCGAAAATAACCTTCCTGTTCAGCCAGAGATATTACCCGGGTTAATAACCTGATTGCGCCGGTATCATCTCCGGTAACCTTTAAAGTCAATGCCAGGAGCAGTCGCACTTCAATAAGATCGCCGGTTCGCCCGGTCTTTTCTGTTACTTGCTGCAGGTCTTCTAAATACAACCTGGCTTCATTAAAATTCCCTTCAGCCAAGCTGGCATACCCCGGGCAATTCCCACCGAATTATGAGGCCAGGCAATTGACCATTGGTCGATATTAGAGGTTGCCTGATACTTTTTTAAACACTGTTTAACTGCCTCCAGATCGCTTGCCGCAAACCGCATCCGCAAGTGCAGAGGTAAGGTCATGGTGGGATAGGCTGAGTAACTGGTCGCAGTCAGCAGGTCTGAGCCATTAACCGTCATCTCAGAATTTTGATCATTCTGTTCTCCAGAATTATTTTTCCGGGCCCGACGAATTATTTCTAAAACGGTCATCCCATATCCCTCAAGGCTCGCATCCTTTTTCTGAATAGCTATTTTTATTCCCGTAACAGCGTGCTGCACAGCGTCATCCAGTTTATTTTGTTCATACAGTAACTCAGCCAGGGGCACATGAAGCCAGCCCAAAAGAACTGAAAATGGGTCTGTTGGCAGAGATTCACGATTATTGCCTAATGCCTCCAGGCAGGTTTGACTGGCCAGATGAAGATGCCCGTGTGCTTTATAGATTTGACTGAGAAGAAAACTGGCAAATAATTGTAAGGCATGATTGCGCAATGCAATCAGACTACCTGCCTCAAGCCCGAGATCATCATTTATAACTCTCTTTAAAAGCTCGATGGCTTTGGGATCATCTTGATGGGCGATGGCTATATGAGCCAGAGTTATATTCTTGACTGTGTGCGAAGTAGGAAAAGCCAGAGGTACGCCTTCAATCCGCTTAAGCCAGGTCTCTGCGGATTCTATTTGGCCAAGCTTGGCATATATGAATGCATAATATAAAGCCAATCTGTGATATTTAAGAATAATTTCGGAAGGCAACTTGCTGAGCCAGTTAAGAACAGTTCGATATTCCATGCGCACAATACGCTCAGGCGCAGCTAAATCTATTATTTCTGCTGTCATATCAAAATCTTCGGCTGCCAGAGCGTAAGATACCGCCTCATCTATGAGTCCATTTTGCCGGAACCAGATGGTAGCTCTGCGGTTAAGGTCATTGATATAATTCGGTTTCAGACGCCGCAAACGAGCTTCAAGAAACGAGGCAAAGAGGTGATGGTAGCGATACCATCTTCGATCTTCATCGATAGGCACCAGAAAAAGATTAGCTTTTTCCAACTGTTCCAGCATCGCAAACCCGTTCTTATGTTTGGTTACAGCATCACAGAGTTGGCCGTTTAAATAGTGCAGGATAGATGTCTCCAGTAAAAACTCGCGGGTTTCCTCCGTTTGCAGGTTCAGTACTTCTTCCGTGAGAAAGTCCAGAATATGGCGATGAGTACCGGTGAAAGTGTCAATAAATCCCGGTACATCCTTCTGTTTTTGCAAGGATATCGCCGCCATTTGCAGACCGGCTATCCAGCCTTCAGTACGCATATCCATAGCTGCTAAATTATCTCTAGTTAGCTCCAAACCTGTAATACCGTTCAGCAAGTCCTCCATTTCCAATGCTGTAAATCGCAGTTCTTGAGCGCGAAATTCACTGAGCTGGCTGCGAGCACGCAGTCTGGCCAGCGGCAGTGGAGGATCAGCACGGGTAGCTATTATCAAACGCAGCTGCTGCGGAAGGTGTTCAATAAGAAAGGAGAGTTCTTCATGGATTTCTCTAGATATAATCAGATGGTAATCATCCAGCACCATGATACAAGGTTGAAGGGATGGCTCTATTGCCGAAATTTCATTAATCAATGGAACTAAAACAGAGCGTAAGGGTGGGGAGTGGGGTGCTAAAAGCATTTGTAATTCCAGCATTCCAATCTGTGGGCTTCTTGATTGCAAATCCGAAATAAAATTAGACCAGAACTGATCGGGTCATTATCTCCATCATCCAGGGAAAGCCATGTTACAGGTATATGGGCAGCTAATTCTGCCAGCAGAGTGGTCTTACCATATCCGGCTGGAGCAGAGATCAGTGTCAGAGGACAGAATAAGCCGGCTTGAAGGTTCTCCACCAATTTTTTACGCTGCACCAGGTTATTTCGCAGGCGCGGTACACAAATCTTGGTGGTTGCGAGCGTCGTAACCATTTGACGCCATTATAACCTCAGGTTTCCTGACTATCAATAGGTTAAGGCGGTATATATGGTGAGAGATATTATTCTGCCTATACTAAAAAATGGCCCCCAATTATTGGTTATAAAGGGCTATTAATTTTTACCATTGCAAAATGATGCAAAGTAGCAATTTTCCGATTGTTTATTCATACCACTGGTCAAACATCAGCAATACTCCCTAAACGTGCGCAGGTTTGCCATTCAGGTTAGAGGCCCGGTAAACGCGATGGAACATTATTAAAAATAGAAGCGAATTTATACCCTGAAACCCATAGTTCTCAAACCTTTCAGTACTTCTATCTCCAGGGACGAATCGATTTCTTGTTGAAGCAGGTCTTTCTGTTTTAGAAACACCAGAAGAAAATTATTAACTGCCTCCTCTATCGAAGCCGGCCTGTTTTTCACACCCAGAGGAGATAGGAGAAATGAATACATTTTCTTTAATTCTTCCTGGACCATATTATTCAGCCCGCGAATATGCTTGCTGCCAATCCAGAGAATCCAATCCCAAAAATGACTATTTATCTCATTCAGGGTTTCCTTGTTCACAACCCAGGGCATCTCGTGCTGATGCGGCATAGTAAAAATAAGGTCAACTTTGATCGGGCCCTTGAGAATAGACATGAAAACCCAGTAATCGCTGAGGGGGTCCCAGAGATAAGAAATTGGTTCCAGATTGCGGGTCAGCCGGGGTAAACTGGCGGATACTACATCAAAGTCAGTAGTTTCTACGACAAAGTCCCAGTCCGACCATCTGGTCGCGGTGCCATTTTTCCGAGATCCAGTGAGTTCAACGTTCCTGACCGCCGGATGCTGCTTCAGTGAAGCTGGCACTGCTTTTATTAAATCCAGGTTCATAATTTTATTTTATCTGAATATTGGCAGAAGTTTGGATATCATTGAATGAGTCATAAATAGCCCTCGCATTACAGTACAGTGAGGGCTATTTTTCAATTACTCAATAACTTTTCAACCCGGATAGTAGTTCCTTGGCCAGGCTGAGAATCTATTTTCAGATTAGCTCCAATCAACCTGGCTCTCTCCTGCATACTCATGAGTCCCAGACTGCCTGTTTCTCCCAGCCGAGAAACCGCCTTTTGTGGGTCGAAACCGATACCTTTATCACTCACTAACATAATTATTTTATGGTCGTTAAAATTCAGTTTAACCAGAGCAGATGGGACTCTGGCATGCTTACGGGCATTACTGATGGCTTCCTGGGCAATGCGGAAAAAGCCTAATCTGATATCTTCGGATAAATCTGGTTCAACTCCGTCTACATTAACATAGACATGGATTTGACCGAGTTTATTATGATCTTCAGCCATCTGTTCAAGAGCGGCCTGAAGTCCCAGGTGTTCCAGGACTCCTGGTCTGAGTTCATGGCTGTAACGGCGGATATCGTCTACCGCTCGAGAGGCATCCCTGTTCAAATACTTTAGTTTCTCCAATATCCTGGGTGATTGGATCTCTCCTGAATTTAAGATAGAATCAATTTCCAGTTTAAGGAGAGCGACATATTGAGCAGTATCATCATGCAGCTCATAAGCAATCCTTTTCCTTTCCTCTTCCTGCACCTGGGTGATCCTAATGGCGTAATCCCTGAGTGTTTGTTCCAGGTTCTTTCGTTCGGTGATATCCGTGATTAAACCTAAAACCGCGGGATATCCATTCCAGGTTATAAAAGATGTATTGATATCTACCCATTTAATCCGGCCATTTTTATCGAGGACTCTTAATTCATACCTGCTTGGAACATTCTCTCCTCTAATACGTGCTCTAAAGTAAGTGATCATAGTATCCCGATCTTCTGGAAGAAAGAAATTAACGAATGATCTTTTAGCGAGCTCCTCTTTGGAATAACCCGATAGTTCTTCAGTTTGTTTGTTAAAAAATATAAGTTTTTCGCCCTGGGCTACGACTACAGCCTCACTGGCATTTTCCACCAGCAGACGATATCTCTCTTCACTTGCTTTCAGAGAAGTCGTTCGTTCTTCAATTTTTTGTTCTAATTCTTCGTTATAGTCAACAATAGCGTCTTCAGCCCTTTTTCTCATAATTGTTTCGATTATAGCCGGAGCAAGTTGCTCCAGGGCTTTTTGCTGCGAATCAGTATAACCCCCTTCACGGTTAGACACCCCTATTATGCCAGTTGTTTTTCCATTATTCTTTAAGGGAACTCCCAGAAAAGAAGATAAAGGGGGGATGTCCCTGAGGTATCCCAATCCTGGCAGGGTGATGGGTTGGATCATTTGCTATCAAGCTTTTCTCGTCCATTATCACTTTGCCAAAAAGACCGAAAATCTTCCTATTGATTGATAACTTTAGGTGAGCCTTTTGATCGATAGTTCGGCATTCATCCCACATGGGGTTGTAAGTAGCTATATCCCGTAATCCTGAAGGGGTTATTTCATAGATAAAACCACAATTGCTCTCGGTTAGTTCTACAGCATGTTTCAGGCAAAACTGGCCTAACTGTTCTTCCGTTCTGGATGTTAATGCTTCTTGCAGTATCAGGTTAGTAGCCTGAATAATTCTCAACTGATTCTAAATTACCAATCCAACTTTCTTGCGCTCGGTATTATCGATAATTATCTCCAGTAATTGTTTTTTACCATTTCTTAGAATAGGAACGACACTTTTTAATATATCTTTAGGGCCGGTCATGGACACCAGCGTACGTTCTGAATTATCTATATTTTGTGCGAGATCGATAACCGGGCATTTCCCTTTTTCAGCTGGACAGACAAAGTTATGGCATACGTTACCGACGATATGCGATTTTTCATATCCTATCATTTTCACAGCCATGTTATTGATATCAATAATAGTAAAATTTTCGGCATCGATAACCATAATACCGGCTAAAGCGGAATCAAACATCCGCCTGAAATATTCTTCGTTTTCTCTAAGCTCTTTTTGGCTGTTTTTCAGCTCTTCAACTTGAGCTTCTATCTCAAGCTGATCTAGTTTGAGTTTCTGTACCAGGTTGTTGATATCATCAGCAGTTAACCCGGGAATATCCTCAAAATCAACCATGAAAGGCTTCTCACTGGTTACAGAATTTTTGATATTGTCCTTTTGTCTTTGTTCTGCCATCTAGATTCTCCAAACCATAGAACATACAAGTTGCCACAGGCAAATAATTGCCATAGACTTCCTTCGAACTACGTCTTGTGTTCCTACTCTACCCCTAATTACCTAAAAAATATACGTTTAAAACACCTAGTTAAGAATGGCAGAATTACTTATAATCGAACTGGTTCATTAATTGATAAAGGGGTCTTTTGGGGTAATACTGTTAATTTGTTGGGATGCCGACATTTGAATTCCCACCAGGGAGGCAAAAATAACCTTTTTTGCCACCTGACTATTGGTTTTGAATGTTTGGGAGATTGTGGCTTACTAACTCTCGTAACCATTCAGCTTGATCTTTTTCGAGGGAACCGCGGTAGTTTAACTTCTCTGGCATTATGCCGTATACAGTAACATAAATATCCAAAGCCGCTAGATATGAACCGGCAAAGTTTGGATGAGATCCGTCAGAGTCATGTAATCTGATCGGGGAAATAGATTTGTAATTAATATCCCAAAGCTCGCCCACCCTGGCGATTTCAATGGGAGGGCCTTCCAGTCTTACCGCTGATTGGGCGGCTTCTTCGTATCCAGCCTTTAGACGTTGGAGCATGTCGGCAGGGCTTTTGCCATCTCTGTCAGGAACGATCGCGCCGTTCGTCCATAAATCGGCATGACGAGCCCAGGTTTCAAAGAGAATTATTCGAGAATCAGGATTAGAGTCTTTTATCAGTTTGTATAACCCCTTAGCGCCGTCCAGGAAGTTTTTATTTACCTCTGGCATTACTTGGGCCGCTGAGGGAACTTCGCTCTGTTCCTGCATAATAACCACATCCCAATGGTGCCCGGAAATCATTGAACGAGTAGCAGAACTATCCAGATGCTCCTTGAAAGTATAACCTCCGGGTGTATCAGATTTAACTTCAGGACGGGCTCTGCCAGCATCAAAGGCGATCTTCTGGAAAACAGTTGGTAGTGAATTGGCCGAGGTGTAACTATTTCCGATAAAAAGTACATTTAAGGGCGATTCAGTCTGAGTTTTTTGCTGACATGAGGTGAAGGTGCATAAAAATAATATGACCAATATTATGGCTGAAAACCAATGTAACTTTGCCGGTAATCTATTGAGCATTTAGCAATTATATCATTTTACAGATTTATGATTAACCTGGGTTAAAGATCTCAAACCGCCTCAAGCATCCCGAAAAAAAGTCATCATATTATTACATTGAGAAAATGGCCATTTTATTCATATATTTAAGATCAGTTCACAACAAACATAAAGTTTGGTCCAAGGTCAAAATTTAATGCACTGATGCCATTCTTAAGTTCGGTATAAAACCAATCAGGCTCGACCAAGATTTTTGTCTGCGTGAGACCGTCTGGTCCGTGTCCGGCGAAGCCCACGTAAGTGAGAACGGAGTTGACAGCCTCCATAGTGAGAGATGGCGATGCGATATATTTGTTAGTGCCCGAGACCCAGACGACAGCATAGTGGTCATTTACGTTTAAGGCAATTGGAGTAGATAATGCAGCATAATGGTAAATGCCGGTCACATGGTCAGTAGCTTGAACTGTGACAGAATCCAGCAACGTATGGGTAGTGATGTTGTACAATGCGACTTTTGTTGGAGCAAATGTTTCATTTCCATCAGGCAAGCGGGAATAGTTGGAGTCATACGCCCCAAGATGGGTGATACTGATTTTTTTCTTGACTGTAAACTCGAAACCTTCCAGGTAAGACCCCTGGGTATAGTTGAATCCGCCGCTACCAGAAACAGGTACGTTAAGAGCAACGAGGCTGCTGCTGGCAGATGATATTGGAGACGGAGTAGCCGAACTTCTTAATCCAACCGTAACCGCGCCATCATTATCTCCTAAGGAAGTATCGAGATCATTGATCCTCAGAAAGAGAGATCCTGATGTATCAGCTTTAAACGGACCTCCCTGACTACCTATCGATATGACTTTGCCATTGCCCACTTTTCCCAGAAGATGACCATAAGTCTTTGAGGAGTCAAATTTATATCCTGCTGCAATGGTTTTATCTATATCAGATGAATAACCGGCTAAACCAACATAAGGAAAATTTCTATAATCAACCGTCCAGCTGCCTCCTTTATATTCCACATAAAAGGTATCCCCAGCATTAAGCTGTAGCCCTGTCTGCTGCCATCCTGACCGTGAAGAAATCGAAGTGGCATTTGCAGAACCAGATCCTGGCGGTAGCCCAGGTTGGGGAGCACCGGGAGTGTCTCCTACCTTGACAGAACTACTGGACCCTGCAGGAACGACTACTTCCTTCCCCCTGGCAGTTAAGCTGATAGTACCCTCAACATTATAGACCTGGGTGGTGCCATCTTTAGCTA
>DEUU01000136.1:578-24147 GCA_002362735.1 Dehalococcoidia bacterium UBA3254 | reverse complement strand
GCTGCCACGAACACCCGCCACACCAGCAGGCGTCTCCACCTCATAACGGGATGCCGGGTCAACCAGCTTGACAACCCGGCTGGTTGTCTCTCCAATTTCCTGACCAATCTTGATTATCTTGGACGAGGAGCCTGATTTGCTTACTATTTGGTCAAGGGAAATTTCGGTATCACCATTCAATTCGATGACACTGCCATCAAAAAAAGTTATCGTCGCTTTGCTTCCTGAATCCGTTTTTATTTTATAGCCGGTCTCAAGTGTCATTCCCTCTTTCCCATCGCTCCAATTATTAGAGCCTGTTTTCAAGATATGAACATTACCGCCAGCTAACGACAAGACCGTTAAAGGAGAGAAGGCTGCAACTTTGGATCCGCAGGCAGTTATTCCCAGACTGAACATTATTACGGGGACTAAAGCAAGAATCTTGAAAATGGATCGCCAGGAAAGCATGGTTGGCCTCCGTTTTTCTGAGATGCTTCTGATACTATCATTAGGAACATTACCTGAATAAGTCCAAAGTATACCAAAGTCCTGTAAAAAGTTAAAGCTATAATTCCGATGTTCAGGTATGTATCATAAGCATCGGACACTAACTTAATATAAGTAACTTAAGATTTAGTGAATTCAGGCGTCGTGATATTTAAATGCGCAAGAAAATCCGGGAGCTCAAATACTGTCTGCCGTTCTCCTGTTCTTTTGGAAGAGAAAATTGACACTATAAACGGAAGGCATTTGGCTAGACTTTAATTTTCTTGTTTGTAAATATCGAATCTAAAGCATTATACTATTCAGGCATGATTTCACCTTTGGATTTTCATAACCAGGATACATCTGGAATTTACCGACAACTAAAGCACCTGTCTGCCACAGCAGCCTCACTAATAGTTTTTCTCCAGTACCGGGGACCTTCATTTTTCCTGCATGATTTGAAATATTATCCAGGTTGAATAAAACCATGAAAATAAAATTTGATTATAAGTGGGTAGCTTTATCCGTGACCACGATTGGCTCCCTTATGGCCAGCCTGGATTCAACTATTGTCGTGATTGGTCTACCCACAATCTTGCAGGACCTGCATGCCAGTATCTTACATGGGGTCTGGATTATTACCGGTTATACGCTTATGATGACCATTCTCCTGGTCATCCTTGGACGAATGGCGGATTTATACGGTCGGGTTAAACTTTACAATTTGGGATTTGCCATTTTCACCGCAGGTTCACTCTTTTGCGCCTTATCTCAAACTGGAGCGCAACTCATTATTTTTCGGTTTTTCCAGGGCATCGGAGCTGCTTTGCTCACAGCAAATAGTATAGCTATCATTACAGATGCCTTCCCAAGAAAAGAGCTCGGCGTGGGGCTGGGGACAAATGCGATGGTTTGGAGTATAGGGGCAATGGCTGGTTATACCCTTGGCGGGATTATGGTAACCTATTTTGGCTGGAGATCCATCTTCCTTGTCAATGTACCAATTGGAATATTCGGCACGATCTGGGGTTACCGCCAACTGAAAGAAATTGGCGTTAGACCCCAGGGCCAAAAATTTGATTACTTTGGCGCCATTTTATACTGTATCGGTTTGACGACTATTTTGCTTGGGTTAACTATTGGGAATCCCGCTTCAGGTCGTAATCTGGCTATCATTGTCACGGGCTTAGTGTTTTTCACCGTGGTTATCTTTATTGAGTTAAGACAGAGATATCCAACTCTGGACCTGACCCTTTTTAAAACGAGGTTATTTGCGGCGGGAACCATTGCCAGTTTCTTGAATTCTGTTTCTCTTAACTGCAGCCCATTTTTGAGGTCTTTGTTTCTTCAATTAATTTTAGGTTACAGCGCTTTAAAAACGGGTATTGTGCTGATCCCTATGCAAATCGTCGGGATAATGCTAAATCCTATTAGCGGAAGACTGGCGGATAAATATGGCAGCCGGGTACTTTGCTCGATAGGCTTGGCCTTAAATGCTGCTGCTCTCATCTGGTTTTCCACCTTAAATGCAAATTCTTCCTACAGCGCCATACTCATAAGTTTGATATTTTTCGGGATTGGCACGGCTCTCTTTATTTCTCCCAATATCAGTTCTATCATGAGTTCTGTCCCGGCAGAGAAACGAGGAGTAGCTAACGGCATTAGAGCCACCCTCAATCAGACGGCTAATTCCATCAGCGTCCCGTTTTCTCTGCTGCTTATGAGTTTGGTGATGCCTTACGATAAGCTGTCTCAGATAGTAAATAATTCGCAGCTTATTGCCTCAAATGAAGTACATATATTTCAAAACGCCATCAATTTAGCCTGTTTTATACTGGGTATAATCACCTTTTTAGCGATCATTCCAATATTACTCAGAGCACCGAAAGAACAACCTGTGGAAAAGGCTCTGGAAAAACCTAATTCATAAGGCTAGCTCCAATCGACAACCAGCACTTTCTTTAATATTCTCCTTTAATTACAAAAAACGAACCCCGGATTGTTCCCGCTAGTTTAGACTTTTGCCTGGCAAACTTGAATTTCCCTAACGCCCTGGGTACCTCCATTCCATCAGAAAGCTTAAAACCGACGGCCCGTTTCTTAGGGTCATCGACTGCATACATGACATTGACTACCAGCCCATCCTCATAAAAGACGTAGGCAAATTTGATATTTTCCACTTGAAATCGGGATGTTTCCAAAGGTTTGGCAGCAAATTCAATATCACGTTCTTCTTTTACAATTCGGTTCACATAATTAAGGGTCTCCTGGCTTTCACTGGCAGGTATAACCGTGAACTTATGTTTGTATTTGGTCATAAAGTAACGGGCTTCATTGGCACGTAAACCAGCCAGCGCTTCTTTTACGGGTGAAGACTCTAAACCAATCGTAGAAATATTTTTAAAATCAACAATATATGACATTTCATCCCTCCTGTTACCTTATCCCCTATACATTATAGAGCCGGATGAAGAGTCATCCAACAACTCTGGTTCGCAGGGTTACAGTTAAAGTTGGATTTATGTAGAAATGCTAAGAGTATATTCATATTATCTAAAAATATTTAGAATATAGTTGACAAATTGGATAGATATGCTATAATGCTATTTAGAAAAAGCGAGGCGAGAGAAGGTAGTCAGTGCCATCTGAGAAGACCGGAGATCAAGCGGGGAAAGGTCCTAACAATTTTACTATGGCTATAGCTGTGAAATTAACTGGAGTTGATCCTTACAGCATCCGGAAATATGAAGAAGGTGGTCTGCTGACTCCTGAAAGAACGGAAGGAAATCAACGTCTTTTCTCAGAGAGTGACATTGAGATAATTAAACAGGCCGCTAAACTCGAAGATGAAGGTATCAATGTTGAGGGGATAAAAGCCATTATGGCGATGAGAAGAGGAGAACGAAAATAGTCGAGATATAGATATACAAATAAATAGTGGCTTTTATGAAGCCCGAGCCATTTATGCTGGGTTTTGTGATTGTTGCTTGTAAGTTAATTTATGGCTGCGGGCTCTCAAGACAGATTGAGCCCGCAGTTATTTTATGATAGAAAAACTCGACATAATAGGGGGTGAGAATGAATGTTCTGAACGGTGTAGTTGATTAAATATTGATGAATCAATTTTTGAAAAACGAAAATATTTGAAAATAAAAAACGAAAAAGGAGGAACAAAAAATGGTTATGCAGAGATGGGACCTGTTCCGAGATCTAAGACAAATGGACGAAACGGTGAACAGACTATGGCGTGGTTTTGGCGGCGCTCCGGCAAGTATGGAAGATTGGAATATTTCGCTGGATGTGGTCAGAGACCTGATGAGATAGTTGTTAAAGCCTCAATACCTGGAGTAAAACCGGAAACGATCGATCTGTCTATCGAGGACAATATTCTCACTATCCGGGCTGATAGAAAGCCTGATTACGAAGACGAAAAAACCGTTTATCTTGTCCAGGAAAGACCTACAGGGTCATTTTATAGAGCTCTTCGATTACCGGAGACAGTCGATGCAAACAAGGTTCAATCAACCTATGAGAACGGCGTATTGACTATCGTCTTGCCTTTAGCCGAAGAGAAAAAGAAGAAACAGATTAAAATCCAGGTAAGCAGCGGATCAAAAACAATTGAAGCTAAAAAGTAGAGATAGATCATCAGCGAATTGGGGAGATATAGCCGAAGTGCAGTACTTCGGCTATATCTCCGTTGCCATTAGTGTTATTTTTTAGATATGAGCGAGCGAGGAGGTTAAAGATGAATGGCGAAATCTTTGGTCCTTCTACTATAGATGAAGAAGATTTGGGACTATTATTGGAAGGTTTTTCATTTCCTTTGACTAAAGCCGAATTAATTCATAATGCTGAAGCAAAGCGGGTTCCCCAATACCTGTTAGGTTTGCTTCGTAAACTTCCTTCTCGATTTTATCACTCCAAAAATGAGTTAGTTAATCGATGTGAAATCAGGAGGATGCGTTACAGGGAATTTGATTACAATATGTGACTAATTTACTGAACTAAACGTTAACTCGGCTCGACGAAAAGAGAGCAACACGGGCACCAATCTACCAATGTGCGCAAGATTACCGTTCAGAGGAGGGAGGTAGCATTCGCTACCTCCCTCGCTTATAGTAATCCATTTTAGGATTACTTCCCTTGTCCATTTAATTGAGCGTAGATATATTAGCTTTCTTGATGCGACTGAAAAAACCTGGATAGATAAGAGTATTGATGTAGGTTTTAGTGCAATATTGTATATATGCTGGCAGTTCAGGATATACCACAGGCAAACCGACTCCATAAAGAGTCTGATAAAGTACAATTAATATTGGGGTAATAAAAATTATCAAAATACCAGCGATGCTTCAGGATAGGAGAAAAATGGAAACGATGCAGGGATGGAATAAGCATGGAGTGCAAGGAAAAGCCGAGTCATTTTGGATTGACAGTACTAAAATGACCGAATTTCCAAGTCTGCCTTCAGATATCCTGGTGGACGTCGCGATTATCGGTGGAGGATTTGTTGGCATTGCGGCTGGATATCTGCTAAAGCAAGCCGGGTTGAAGGTAGCAACTATTGAAGCCCGACGTGTTGTTCAAGGTGTGACTGGCTACACTACTGCCAAACTGACTTCGCTTCATCGCCTTATCTACAAGCATCTACTGGATACCTTCGGTAACGAGCAGGCCAAACAGTATGCAGAAGTTAATCAGACGGCCATTGATAAAATTGAAACATTGGCTAGAGAATTACACACTGATTGTGATTTTGCACGCTTGCCTTTCTACTCCTTTGCTGAGAGTGATAAGTATGCGAAAAAAGTTGAAGAGGAAGTCAATGCAGCCCAAAGTCTGGGGTTGCCAGCCGCATATATTCAGAATATCCCTTTACCTTTACAAACCAGAGGGGCTATCCGCTTCGAGAACCAGGCTCAGTTTCACCCTCGGAAATTTCTTCTGCCATTAGCTCAAACGATTCCTGGCAAAGGCAGCTTTCTCTTTGAGCAAACCCGGGCTGTTGATATCACAGATAAGGAACCATGTACTATTAATACTGACAAAGGAAAATTCCGGGCCAATAACGTGATTATTGCCACCAACTTTCCAATTCAGGATAAAGATGGGGTCTACTTTGCCCGCATGAAACCCAAACGATCCTATGTCCTTGGAGTCAGAGTGGGGGAACCTTTCCCCGAAGGCATGTTTATTAATGCCGAGGAAGATACTGGCCATTCTTTCCGTACCCAACCGACACAAAACGGTCAAATTTTGATTATCGGTGGTGAGGATCATATTACCGGGCATGAGCCAAATACTGTCCAGCGTTATCAAAGGATGGCTGAATTTGTCAACGAGATTTATACTAACCCTCAAATTGAATATAGCTGGTCCACCCAGGATAACATCACGGTGGATAAAGTGCCCTATATCGGCAAATTAACGCCGGGCAGTAAGCATATTTTTGTGGCTACCGGATTTGGCCAATGGGGGATGACCACCAGCATGGCGGCAGCGATGATTCTGACAGACCTGGTGCAAGGGCGACCTAATCCCTGGGCGGAAGTCTTCAATCCCTCCCGTTTGAAACCGGATATATCCGCGGCTAAAAAGTTAGTTTCCATAAATATGAAAGTGATCAAAAAGTTGACGGGAGGCAAAATTTCAGGCAAAGAGGATATCTCAAAGATATTTCCAGGAGAAGGGAAAATAGCGGAATTTGAGAAGCAGCGAGCGGCGGTTTATCGAGACGAGCATGACCAGCTTTATGTTTTGAGCTCCAGTTGTACTCACATGGGTTGTACTGTAACCTGGAATAATGCAGAAAAGACCTGGGACTGCCCTTGTCATGGCTCACGGTATGATTCTGGTGGAGAGGTAATCCATAGCCCGGCGGTAAAAGGTCTCATTCCTTTAAAAGGGACGGTCCAGGATGCCAAACAATTGGGAGGTAAAATTGCCAGTACTGCCGATTTGTCACCTGGAAAAATGGTCGGTATAGACAGTCAAGGTCGGAAAATATTGCTGGCTAACCTGGATGGCAATTATTATGCCATAGGTAATGTCTGTTCGCATCAGGGTTGTACTCTTTCCGAAGGACAACTAAAAGGTGAGACAGTTCAATGTCCCTGTCACGGTTCAGTTTTTAATATCAAAACCGGCGAGGTGGTACAGGGTCCCGCCAAAAAGCCAGAACCCACGTATCGACTGGAAGTTGATAGTGGGCAAATATTCTTACTAATATGAGTGAAATTACTGGCGGTGGATAATTAATGAGAGATAAAATTTACGGTAGTACTTTGAAATGAGGAAGCCATGATTCAAGCAAAACTATATTACATAATATTAGTGTTTGGAGTTCTAACCTGGTACCGCTCGTTTTCTATATGCGTTATTATGCATTAGCAGGCTGATTATTCAAAATTAAAGGGACAGGTAAATAACCTATCCCTTAATTTTATCCTTTCTTTAATTTTGGGACTCTTAAATCCCTCTAGCTCAGCCAGAGCGCCGATCTGCTTCTTTAAAATGGAAAGATATTGAACCGTATCATCGTGCAGATCATAGGCTACCCTCTTTCTCTCATCTTCCTGTATTGTGGTAATTCGATTGGCATGTTGTTTGATCTGTTTTATGTTTAATGTAACATTAATAATGGACTTATCTTTCTTGATGACTTCATAATCTACCCTATCATCAATCTTTTCTCCAGCCAGCTGACGCTTGACTCGTTCGAAAAACTATTTTTTACTTTCTTCTGTAAGTATATCGGCTAGATTCGTGGAAAGAAGTTCTTTATGGCTGTGACCTGAGAGAGGGTAAATGCAACATCATTAACACTTACGATCCTCTGAGTTCTAAAATCAATTTCATAGATTCAGGTGGGAGCATACTTGATGAGAGAGTTAGCCCTAGCTTCGGATTCCTTTAATGCTTCTCCGGCCTGCTTGCGATCAGTTATATTATTAAACAGGGCAATGAAATAACCCTTCTGCGGGCTAAAGATATTCACCTCATACCATCTGGCAGTGACAGGCTCCTAAATCTCAAAACGGCGTTCTTCGCCAGTTATGGCTACCTGGTTATGCAGGTTAATTAAATCCCGGGCAACTCCAGAGACCGCCTCGGTTATCTTTTACCCACAATTTGTTCTCTGGGTATTCCTGTCATGTTCTCATAAGTCAGGTTGACATCCAGTACTGTATAGTCTACGGGCTGATTGTGATCATCAAAAACAGTCTGGCAATAAGACATACCGATCGTCTTGTTATTAAATAGAGCCATAAATTTCCGATCAGATTGCCGTACCTCTTACCGGGACCTTTTTAGCTCTTCAACCTGATCCTCTAGTTTAACCTGATGTACAAGTAGATCCTGGACCAGATTATTAATATAACCGGGAGCTAATTTCGGCATATCTTCAAATTCAAACCGAAAGGTTTTTTGCCGATTTCAAGTTTTTGCCTTTTCTGTTTTACTACCATATACTTTCCCTTTCACATAAACAAAAATTCAGGGATAATATTTGACGATTCCAGTTTGTAAATTGTCAAGATTAATATGACATATCCCAACAAAAGAGTAACTTTAAATCGACCCAAACAGAGGTGCTTTCAAAAAATGCCTATCAGGTTTGCCAGAATTGTTTACTGTAAACGGAATGACCTGTTTATTGAGGCTAATTTTAACTATTTGAGCTTCCAGAGCTTGATGCGCCCTGATAGGAAAAGCAACGTGTGAAGATCAGGTCTTTAATGATTTAAGCTTAACAGAATAGGACAATTAACTTCCTGTTTTAACTTAAATGAAGAAAGACTTAATTATGGTCTACCCATTTTATCACAATGTTTTTCACGGTTTCTGTAAACTCAGCAAATCCAGTCGGTTTACGCACATAATCATTAGCGCCAAGGCGATAACTTTCAATTTGATCTTTTTCTTCCGTAGAAGAAGTCAGAACAATTATAGGTATCCGAGAAGTAGCCGGATTTGCTCTGACTTCCTTAAGCACATCTAACCCGCTAATCAAAGGTAAGTTCAGATCTAAAAGAATTAACTTAAGTTTATCATTCGTGTCCGTTTGAGTGCAGTCACTTCGAGAAACAAAAAAATCAAGAGCCTGTTTTCCATTGGTGACTATCTTAAGCTGAATTGGAATATTACCTTTTTTAAAAGCCCGTTGGGTTAAAAGGATCTCATCCGGATTATCTTCAACTAATAAAACGTAATCGTTAGTGTTCATGTTTACATTCTATTCCAAACTAAAGTAAAAGGTTAACCCTTTACCAATTGATGACTCGGCCTCATTATTTGCCATTGTGCCGGCAGATAACCCTCTGTTCCATATCAGGTTTCATAACCCCTGTGGCTCACTCATAAAATTGACATTATTCCCTTGAAGGCTTATCGTGGAAAACAACCAATCCCTGGTTTTTCAGGGTTTCATCGATTTAAATATTTCTTCAAAGGAGCTTGCATCATGAGTATAATATCCGATTTAGAGCACAGGATTCAAACCATAGAAAATATCGAAGCCATCAGAAGATTAAAGGCTAAATATTGGAACAGTATTGATATCAAGCAGTGGGAGACTCTTTCTGAATGTTATGCTGAGGATGTGATTTTTGATGATGCCCATTTTGGCCGGATGGAAGGTCGGGATTATATCGTGAAGGTTTTAAAACGAGCGATGAAAAGTGTTTCCACCGCTCACCACGGCCATAACCCCGAAATAGAAATCCTCACCGACACAACCGCCCGCGGGCGCTGGGCTCTGAATGACTGGGTCAAGATAGATGGCCAGGATTTTATGAAAGGGTGCTCCTTATACGAAGATGAATATGTTAAAGTCAACGGTTCGTGGAAAATTAAAAAATCTAAACTTACGTATCTTTTCCAGGAAAAATCAGATTCTTTAAAATAGACTCATCTTTTATTTTTAATGGAGTGCAGTATGTGTTATTTTTCCTCAATCAGCGTTAGTTTCAAGATCATAGAGGATCGGTTTGGAGCCAAGTTCGTTCAGAGTGAATCGTTCTTACCGGTATACAGCGCTTCGGCTTTTACTTTTCCTTCCCTGCCAGTAATCTCCAATGCAGATCCGGAGCGTATCGTCCTGATGCAGTGGGGACTTATTCCGTTCTGGTCTAAGGATAATGAAACTGCAGTTAAAATCAGAGAGAAGACTTTGAATTCTCGATCAGAGACAATCTTTGAAAAATCCGCTTTCAGGCACGCCATACAATCTAAACGCTGTCTGGTAATTGCGGACGGTTTCTTTGAATGGCGGCACTTTGGCAAAAAGACTTATCCATACTATATCCGGTTAAAAAATCACGAACTATTTGCTTTTGCAGGAATTTGGGATAATTGGAAAAATACAGATTCAGGAGAGATTCTATTAACCTTTTCTATCATCACCACCAGAGCCAATTCTCTGCTTGAGAAAATTCATAATACTAAAAAAAGAATGCCGGTGATTTTACCAGGAGAAAAAGAGAATTACTGGCTGGAGAATAATTTGGAGAAAGAGACAATTCAATCTCTGCTCCAGCCCTACAATGCTGATGAAATGGAAGCCTACCCGGTATCCAGGACGGGAAATAAACTGGGCTTTAACACAACCAATTCTGAGGTTTTGGAATCGCAAGAATACCCTGATCTGCCGGGATTATAGCTGGCGTTTCATCGGTTTCATTAAGGCTGGGAAAGTCAATTTCGGATTCTCTTCAGTCTGTTCTCGGATTTTACTCAATGAGATTCAGTAAGTCTCCATCTTATCATTTCAATTACACTCTGTTTTCAATCTCATCTGAGTTTCCCTCTGTTAGAATAAAATTGTGGGAGTGGGAGGTAGAGGATGTTAGAAAGTAAGACACAGGTGACTAATGAAGAGATTGCCGGTATTTTTGAAGAGATCGCTACCTTGCTGAATTTCCAGGAGGCTAATCCTCATCGGATCAGGGCTTTTCGCAATGGGGCCAGCGCAATCAGGAATCTGGATAAACCCGTAGATACAATCCTCGCTGAAGAGGGGATAGACTCTAAAGCCGGCTAGTGAATGCTCCGTCTTCACCTGAAATTTGACGTGCTGTCAAATGACCCAAATGTACTGGCCGCCCTCGCTGGCGGGTTATGTGATTCGTTTCCTTTTTAGAATCTCATTCATCATACGGAATCAAGTTTGCTCTCTGATGGCCTATTCTTATCTCACCTTTACCATTGTTGACATCGTCCCATACGATTGTTATACTGGTATTTCCAATAACAACTGATAGATTTGGCCGGATTAAAGGAGATTAAAAATGACAGATAATTCACCTTTCATGATCACTATCAGTCGGCAACTCGGAAGTGGAGGCGCTTACCTTGGACGTCGTCTGGCAACTCGCTTGAATATTTTGTATTTAGACCGAGAAATTTTATTTCAGGCCGCCAAAGAATTAAAGATTTCGGAAACTGAGTTGGACTCTCTTGACGAGAAGGTTATTCCGCGCTGGCAGTCATGGCTGCAAATCATGGCACAATCATATTCATTGGGGTTCGCACCGCCGATGATTGACGTCCCCACGGATCAAAAATTGTTCAATGCCGAATCGGATGTGATCAAACGTACGTCACAGGAGCATTCGGCAGTGATTGTAGGCCGTGCCGGTTCTTACATTCTTCGTGAACACCCACGGCATTTAAGTATTTTCCTTTATGCGGACGTTGCTTTTCGACAGCAACGCTTGCAAGAACTAAATAATGTTTCAGCACAGGAGGCTTTGAAGCTAATCAACAGAATCGACCGGGCACGAACACAATATCTGCGCGTGTTTACAGGGCAGGATTGGATGAACGCTTGTCAATATCATCTTTGTCTTGATACAAGTGTAGTCGGGCTTGAGAGAGCTGAAGACATCATTCTGGCCACGGTGCAGGCACGATTGGGTATTATGGTGTCCTGAAAATGAGAAATCAGTTATAGAATAAGATCAGTTTTTGTATAGAAAACAGCAGTTATCCAGGACGGAAAAGGATGGATGGAACATAAAAGAGTTTATTGTATTATAGCCTTGAGGATAAGACGCTGATTTTTGAATATCTTTGTTCCCAGTGTAAGATTGAGTTCGAATTGCGTGTTTTGCAGCTAAAAAATTTGCCACCATTTGCGTTTTCGTACGGGCGAATTATTTCTCAAGCTTTTAAACTCCTTAAGTAATTCTTTCTCCTGTTGGCTGAGGTTTGTAGGTGTTTTTACCTTAATAATCACATACTCATCCCCATGTCGCCGTTCGCCAGGATAAGGGATTCCCTTATTTTCAATCCTTAAAATAGTGCCGGTTTGAGTTCCCTCCAGTATATCCAGTGACAAACGTTCTTTTAAGCCCGGCACTGATATCCGTCCACCCAGAGCCGCAGTGGTAATATCAACTTCTACCTGAGTATAAATATCATTCTCATGGCGTTCGAAAACAGGATGCTTTTCTACATTCAATATTACATATAAATCACCATTGCCATGCCCACCCATCTCCCCTTTTCCTTCAATTCTGATTTCGTCGCCTGTATCTGAGCCGGGAGGAATTGTAATCGATAACTCACTAGTTTTTTCAATCACTCCTTTACCATTGCAATTTTTACAGGCTTTTTTAGCAATTCTTCCACTTCCGCTGCATTTTCCACAGGTCGATATTTGTCGGATTACGGTGTAACCGGACCTTTGCTCTCGAATAATTTGTCCTGTGCCGTTGCATTGTTCGCAAATCTCAAGACTGCCTGGTTCTGCACCTGAGCCGTTGCAGACTGGACATCGCTCAACTATGGGCACCTTAATTATCTTTTGGGTACCAAAGGCTGCCTCTTCCAGGGTGATAGGAAGATCATATCTCAAGTCTGCGCCTTTTCTCTGTCTACTTCTCGTTGAAGTCTTCTCACTGCTGAAAAAAGCGTCGAAAAGATTATCCCTAAAACCAGACAAATCACCAAAACCGAACTCCCGAAAGAGACTGCTAAAATCGACTCCCCTGAAGATATCTTCTTGAGTATAACCCTCAAGTCCGGCATGGCCGTTGGCGTCAAATTTCCTGCGTTTGTCAGGGTCACTGAGTACGGCGTAGGCTTCGTTGATTTCTTTCATTTTCTCTATTGCTTCCGTATCGCCTGGGTTGCGATCAGGGTGATATTTCATCGCCAGACTTCGGTAGGCACTCTTTAATTCAGCTGCATCGGCGGACTTGCTAATTCCAAGCACTGCGTAGTAGTCAATTTTTGCCATTCACAATACCTCTTGTTATTCACTATAACTCCCAATGATATTTTACACTTCATTCTGACATCAAATACGCCAAATGGACGCTCTGGAACCAGAGGAAAAGTTGGCGGGAAAAACCGTTGAATTCAGCATTGGTCAAATTAACGAATTCGGTAGAAAAATTGCCTATAAAATCAATGAGCGTGCAAGATAATCAGACCTCAATCTTTAGATATTATCCAATCTGGCCTTTAATCCTGTTAGACTGGACAAGGATGTAAGAGAATCGGATTTTTGTTCCCGATTTAAATAGAAGGTCTTAATCCCTACCTTTTGAGCAGAAATTACATCAAATTCCCAGTTATCACCGATATGGGCAATCTCGTCAGGCTGAACACCCATCTCCTGGCAAATTATTCCATAAAACTCCGGGCATTTTATCATTTTATAATCTGAAATGGAGGAAAAGACCCTGAAAGAAAATTCCTCCAATCCTTTGAGTAAGTATTGTAAGAATTCTCTGCTGGCATTAGTAGAAATGATAAACTGATAGTCTTCCTTTAAAATGGTTAATGCCGGTTCTACATCCGCATAGCATTTTACTCTTTCAGCATATTTTTCAAGCAATCGTTGATAGTCTTTTAAATTGAAAACTTTGGACCAATAGTTTATATCGTAAAAATATGATTGCTTATGACCTACCATCTCATATTGTTTATGAACGATGGCTCGAGCTTTCTTCAAGGGAATATGGTCTCGATCAGAAATTATGGCGGGAATCCCTTCATAATATACACCGATGGTAAAATCCAGCGATGTAAGTGTTCCTTCGAGATCAAAAGAAATTATCTTAATATCATCCATCTGATTTAATGTTAATCTAGAGCAGACACACATTCAAGGAGCATAGATGCTGCAGTCGGACTTCGAGAACGGTTCCCCGAAATCATAATATTATCCAGCAAACAATAGATATTTGGAGTATATATAGAATTGGAGAATGAAGATATGGGACTCGGCGATAGAGCGATTGGAGCCTACCATTTTCTTTTCGATAGGGTACCCTCAAAAATTCCCGAAGTTGCATCCAAACCCCGTAAACAAAATGTGTGGCTTAAAGATGGTAGACCCATCGTCGCTAAAGTTCATGCTGACAGTAATATAAGGCAGTCCATTAACAGGGTTGTAGATTTACTCGGACCTCTGACCGCAGGTATTGCCAGGGGAGATAAAGTCCTGGTAAAGCCTAATTATAATAGTGCCGATCCACCTCCGGCTTCAACTGATCCCACCTTCCTTAAAGTTATATCGGAAATCCTCCTTGAACTGGGGGCTAGAGTAACCATTGGTGAGAGCTCCGGGGGTGCCTGGAGACCTACCCGTAAAGTATTTCACCAAGTTAAGTTATATGAATTAGCCCGCGATCTCGATATAAATCTTATTGATTTTGATGTTGATTATAAAGATTGGGTAAAGATAAATATTCCCGGAAAATATCTAAAGACGGTGGTCATGCCACGAGCAGCTTACGAAGCTGATAAGCTGGTTTATTTACCCTGCTTAAAGACCCATTTTCTGGCTCGCTATTCCGGGGCATTAAAATTAGCATTTGGCTTTGTTCAGCCGGGAGACCGGCGAGATTTTCATATCCGGTATCGTGAGGAAAAATTGGCTGAAATTAACTTATGCTGGCAACCGGACCTTATTGTTATGGACGGCAGAAAAGCCTTTGTAACAGGGGGTCCTCACCAGGGTCAGGTTGTTGAGCCTGGAGTCATTTTAGCTTCAGGAGATATTGTTGCTATAGATGTTGAAGCCGTGAATATATTGCTCAGTTATAAAGCCCGTAATAAGCTTATGGAAGATCCCTGGCAAATCCCACAAATAAAAATAGCCCTGGATCACGGGCTGGGTGCAACAAAAGACGGTTATGTACTGGTAACCTGAGATTCAGCTCTCCATGTCCTGTTTATTAACTGCACTCACCGGAAAATCGTTTTTTAATTTAATTTTCTACAACGGTTGAAATCCCCTTTCGTTCTCTGGTTTATAATTTAGCCAGATAAAAAGTTACCCATCTGCAGAGATTTAATACTTAAAATGATGAAACGATCTGAAGTTTTGTTAACCGCTCAAAGAAAAATTATTGGTTTCATAGATGCCTTGTTAACAACCACTACAAAGCGTATAATTTGCTTAACGAAAAGGACTTTCATAAACCAACATTCCATAAAATACACCGAAGTTATCCTCAAAAAATGCCTGACAACTGATGTTTGTTAACGATAGGATGGACTGATAATACTTAAACCAGCGAGGAGGCAAAGCGGTGCCAGAGTTATTGGATGTTTTACGCGAAGGTAATCCTGCCCATCTATGGCGAAGGTGTTGTGGGTTTATTGACCTCGATACAGATTCATTTATGACCATTCAACGTCAACTTTTCGCTGAGCAGGTTATACTTCTTAATCAATGTGATCTTGGAAGAAACCTCCTTCATGGCCTTAGCCCAAAAAGCATTGAGGAACTGCGAGAAAAAGTACCTCTTACGCTCTACAGCGACTACGTACCTTACCTATCGGAAAAAATAGAAGACGCTCTTCCCGAAAAACCAATAAGATGGATGCGTACTTCCGGGCGTTCTTCTGAATACGCCGTTAAGTGGGTTCCATTAAGTGGCCGAACCTTTCGAGAGCTGGGTGATCTCTTTATGGCTGCCCTTATTTTTGCTTCTTGCGGAGAACGCGGAAAGGTTTCTCTAACCGAAGGCGATAAATTTCTCTATGCACTGGCACCTCCGCCATATGCCAGTGGTAGCCTGGCCCATCGAATGGACAAAGAAGATATTTTGCAATTTCTGCCTCCCCTGGATGTTGCCGAGAAAATGGAATTTAGCGAAAGAATTGAGGAAGGATTCAAGTTAGGCATGTCGCAGGGGATAGACCTGTTAGCTGCTGTTGCCACAATACTGGTTGCTGTGGGAGATAAATTTGGCCAGGGCGGTATCAATCGATTACCAGCACTTATCCGCAAACCAAAATTGTTGGCCCGTATGACCGGAGCTCTGGTCAAATCCGGATTGGCGGGAAGACGGCTCATGCCTAAAGATATCTGGAGAATAAAGGGTTTGATTTCTACTGGCACGGATTCCTATGTCTTCCGGGAAAAAATAAAAGAAATGTGGGGTCGGTACCCGCTCGACATCTATGGATCAACAGAGAGCGCTATACTTGCCATGCAGACGTGGGACTACAACACTATGACCTTCGTGCCTAATTTGAATTTGTGGGAATTTATCCCGGAATCAGAACACGCTTTATGGGCACAAGACCGTTCATATAAGCCAAAGACATTTTTCTTCAATGAGGTAGTGCCCGGAGAACGGTACGTGGTCGTTTTGACTAGCTTTCTCGGTGGTCCTTTCGTTAGATACGTGATGGGTGATGTGGTGACTGTAACCGCTTTGAGAAATGATAAACTCAATATTAATCTGCCGCAAATAACCTTCTATGGCCGCTCAGATGACATTATGGATTTTGAAGGTTATACTCACGCTTTTATTACTGAAAAGATGCTGTGGGAGGCCATTGCCCGGACAGGTTATGAATATGTGGACTGGGTAGCTCGAAAGGAAGTTATTGAGGACACGCCAAGACTTCATGTTTACATAGAACCTAAAGGGGCAAAGAAGATATCTGCTGAGAAATTTACTGAAGGCGTACAGAAAGAATTAGAGGTATTGAATCCAGTTTACGGCGATTTGGAACACTATTTCGGTTATAAACCATTGAAGATTACGTTGTTAGCATCAGGCTCATTCTCTCATTATATGGCAAACCGGAGGGCTAATGGAGCCGACCTGGCCCATATTAAACCACCTCATATGAATCCTAGAGACCCCGTCATGAAAATACTGCTTGGTCCCAATGTGTCTATACCTTCAAAGGAAATACCGAAACCAATTTCCGCAGAAAATAACCCTCATGGAACCAAGTCTGCTCCAGTTGAGGAGTCCTTGACAGGGAAAAAATCATCCAAGTCATAACCAGTACGAATTATTCTGAAATATAACCGCCTCTTCGATGATTTGAAGCAGGCGGTTATTTTTTTTCTTGATCCACTTGCCTGATGCCAGAAGGTCAGTACTATTCTCCTAATATAACTAGTACCAGGAAAGTACTTTTGGGGGATTATTTTTAGGGTGTGACTATATTATCTTTCAGATACTTAGAGATAATATCGAATTATGGGTATGTTTTAGGAAGCATATCCAATACAGCGTTTCTTTAAGAATACATCATTGGAATGTACGGACAATTGAAGTTGGCGGACAAAAAACAATCTTTGGGAAGGCAGACGGGCGATGGGGATTAACAATATTGTTCAGCTAGTTACCCTCGTAATCAATATTGTTCTCATCATAATAGTATTACGCAGCGGCTGGTCCAAAATAAAAGGATTATTCCTGGTATATCTTCTAGCTTCAGTGGGTTGGAGCTTAACCAGTTTCATGGGCAATTACCAGGGTATTCCTCTTGATCAGGCTCTCTCCTGGGCTAAATTGGTTGCCATCTTTGCCTCCTGGTCAGTAGTTGCTTACGGCTATTTTATAGCTACTTTTGTTCGTAAGTATCCTGGAGTAGTCGCCACTCTGGGCTATGGGTATGTGCTCCTGATGATAGCCCTTACAGTCACCGGTTGGCTTCACCAGGGATACGGGGTCGTAGATGGCAGATTGGTTAAAGATTACGGCCAGGGATTGATGGTTCTTTCCGCCGGGAATGCTATTTTTGTTTGCAATTCTTTTTTCCTCTTGATCAGAAGCTATCGCGCATCAACCAATCCAGACCACCGTAACCGAATTATTTACCTGCTAACAGGGCTTAGTCTGCTGGTTGTTGCTGGTTCTCTCTGGGCGATTTTTGATAACCTGAGTGCTGCTGATCATTTCGGCCATATGAGTAACGCCCTGCTGATTTGCTATGCAGTTATGAGATTTCACTTACTGGATATCAAGCTGGTATTGAGAAAAGGCCTCGTCTATACCGGCATCACGGTGTTCGTTACGGCATGTTGCCTGATGCTGACAGCTATTTGGAGTTATCTGTTCCATGCCTGGTCACCTTCCGCGAGCTTAGCCTTGACTGTAGCCATAGTGGTAGGCATGGCTATTATATTTAATCCTCTACGAAATATTCTGGAAAAAGGGTCCAACCGGATATTTTACGGGAGAAGTTACGACTACCGTGAAACCCTCCGCAGCTTTTCAACAAAAATGAATAATGTAATTGATCTGAAGCAGCTGGCTGATGCCATGGTTTTCCCCCTGACTAATGCGGTAAGAGCCAGCCAGGCTAGCCTGCTTTTTGCAACCAATGATCACTTTGTTTCGCAATTTGCCCAGAGATATGAGAAAAACGATCCCGTCACTCCCATATTATTACGCCGGGATGGGCCGATTATCCGCTGGCTGGAAAGAGAAGGAAAATTGCTCACAAGCGACATAATCTGGCGCGAGCCGGAGTTTAAAGGAATGTGGGAAGAGGAGAGAAATGTCCTGGAGGCAGCTGAACTGGAGGTTCTATGTCCCATAATAAGCAAGAAGAAACTTGTGGCTATACTGGCTCTCAGTCGAAAACACGGGCATGGTTACTATTCCCGCGACGATACCGATCTCGTCATGACTCTGGCATTGCAAGCGGCGGTTGCCATTGAGAACGCCCAGCTTTACGAGAAAGCGAAACAACGGGCTGATACTGACGAGCTCACTGGCCTTTTTAACCACAGATTCTTTCACCAGAGACTTGATGAAGAGATTTCTCGATGCTCTCGCTTCGGTGCAGTTTTTTCATTGCTCTTCATAGATATTGACCAGTTCAAGACGTACAATGATGTCTACGGTCACCTGGCTGGAGATGATATTTTAAAGAAAGTCAGCAATCAAATAAAAACAACGGTGCGCGATACGGATATTTGCTTCCGCTACGGAGGGGATGAACTGGCCATAATTCTGCCCGAAACTCCTGCTGAAGGTGGTCGCAAAGTGGCAGAAAAGATTCGCAAAGGGATTGGGTCTCGTACTGAATGGTTGGGTAATCCAATCACTCTCTCTGTCGGTATTGCATTCTGGCCTGGCGATGGCGTGATAAAAGAAGATCTTATCCAGGCTTCGGATACCGCTCTATACTATGCCAAGCAAACCGGTAAGAACCGTACCTGTCTCGCCTGTGAAGTAGCTCTTACCGATGTTTTGAGGACGGGGGCCAATATTAAAGATAATGCATCTGAGGCTGTCTTAAATACCATCTACGCTCTGGCTGCCACCGTGGATGCCAAGGATCATTACACTTACGGCCATTCCAAGAAAGTCAGCCAATATGCTACCCTAATTGCCGAGGCTGCAGGTTACAATAACAACGAGATTGAGAGAATCCGGGCTGCTGCCCTGCTTCATGATATTGGCAAAATAGGCATCTCTGACCGTCTTCTACAAAAGCGAGAGAGCCTCATGCCGAGTGAGTGGGAGCTCATTCGAGCTCACCCCGACCTGGGAGTGTCCATTATCAAGCATGTTGACAGCCTGCATGGCTGTCTTGCGGCCGTCCAGTACCATCATGAACACTGGGATGGCTCGGGCTATCCGGCGGGGCTTAAAGATAAAAATATTCCTCTTGATGCTCGTATCATGGCTGTGGCTGATGCATTTGATGCCATGACTTCTCAGCGGCCGTATCGTAACAGGCAAAGCTATGCCCGGGCTATGGAAGAAATAAAACGGTGCTCAGGCACTCAATTTGATCCCGAGATTGTAAAGGTATTCATCCGAATCGCTGAAGAGTCAAAAATTCTAGCCGATCCGAACGATAGATCTCCACGAGCCGAGCTAGTGGGTGAATAAACTAACAGCGTTATTATACTTAATATTATTCTGGAAAACGTAGGTCTTTAATTAATCCAGGGAGCAGATCTTCTTAGTTTAGATCGGCTCCCTGGCAGTTTAGGATATTAATGGGAATAAACAATACTGGTGAAAGTGGCGGTCACGGTACCCGAAGCATTTGAATTCCCAAAACAAAGGACTATAGGACCAGGATTTACAGGGATAGAAAAAGTGTTATTTACCGCGGTAAAGGCATAATTGTCGAAAGTCCCATCACCGTAGGAGACCTTGATATAACCGGTTGAGCTAGTGCTATAACCTGAAATTTCCAGATAACCCGCTGTATCGGCAGTGAACGACGTAACTATAGATTGTGCCCCATGAATTTGAGTTATAGTCATGGAACTCACCAGTTGATTTGAAACTCCTGTTGACGAGGTCTGTAAAGATTGCAGTTGCGAAGTCAACGAAGCTACCTGATTTTGGAGTGAAGTAATCTGAGCATTAGCGGTATTTAGTTGAGTTTGTAAAGAAGCTGTCTGGGCACTTGTGGTGGACAATTGGTTTTGCGAGGAGGCCAGATTAGCCTTATAGGCATTTAGCTGACTTTGTAAAGTAGATATTTGGGTTGTATCTGAAGTTACCTGGTTTTTTAAGGAAGAGATTTGCATGTTAGCTGCTGCCAATCGATCTCCAAGCGAGGATGTTTCGGAATTAAATGATGTTAGCTGATGAGTCAAACTGGAGATAGTGGTGTTGGCTATCGAAATAGTTGATGATTCATGGGCATGATAAACGCCAAACCCAACTCCAAGGAATACCAGAAGTATAAAGGCGACAAGAAAAGGTTTGTTGAATCTCCTTAACTCTCGGTATTCATAGTTATACATGTTTAATCCTCCTTCTGCATCCAAAGTTATTTGTTTTTTATGGTTAACCTATATCTTTTTCAGTACCATCAATTCGCTTAGCTCCTCAGGCCTTTCACTTCCTTTGAGAAATTCGGGTCTCAATAATTTTTTCTTCAGTTATTTTTTGCCCTGCTCTGTAAAATGGACGTTCCATTTCCGGGATAAATCTTTGATATAGGCCTTTGTTTTATTGTTCGAATTTTGATAAAGCTCGGCTAAAAAACCATGAAGCAGTTCCTGGTTGCTCATTCCGGCAGTTGGATCTTGAGGGCCTGGTATTGAGATTACGTTATTGGTTTCTTTTGCCAGCATCAGACTGATTTGGGATAAAGAAAAGCCCTGTTTTCTCCTGTCTTCGATGATTTTATACCGTTTAATCACATCCGCTTTGTCGTATAAGTCGGCATTACCTCGTTTAGCCGCCACCAGTATCAACTGTCTCTTTCTGTAATCTCTCAGAGAGTGAACGGAGATATTGAGAATTCGCGCTGCTTCAAGTGCACTTATTAGTTCCTGACTCGTCATCATTAGCTCCAAACATAATATAATATGATATCATAGTATATGATATCATATGTTGTCAAGATATATTGATCTGGAAGAATAACCTGAAATTGTGAATAAATTTAATTATCATCTGGCCTGATATATGGATAGCTATGCAGCTATGACTTTCCTTCAACCTTTACAATAACCTGGAGAGAAAGCATCTCAACCGTCTGAAAGATGCCCTATGAAGTCCAGCTAACTCCTCATGAGTGTAAACTTTTTAAAGTGTATATCTCTCATTTTGAAATAGTTGTTCAATCAGCATCAGATATTTCTGGAAATCTGGGGATTATGCATCAAAATAAATACCATAGGTTAAATGTTAATATCAATAACCTGCGGTGTAAGATTAAGTCTGACCAGGCTCGTCCGCAGATTATTCTTACCAACCCCGGAATGAGCTTTCGCCTTTGCACTTTTCGTTTTGGTTTTGTTTTTCGGGATTCCGATTGAAAATTTAGCTATCGTAATAATAATTGATGTAATTTCCGGCATTATTACTTCAATCTGTATCTCTCCCGGCTTACTGTTAGCCTGGCAAAAAAGAAACGGGACGTTTTCTCAAAGCAGGTAACGATTGGGTATCACTAAAGCAAAAAGCCAGGACTTTCATTAATATTTAACTGGCAATTTTGATGATCTCGATTTTTGGTAGTTGAAAAAAAATATTGGGGTAAAGGCATATGAAAAATAAAATAGAAACCGGTAATCTTACAGGCATAACTCTAGTTCCATGTTTTGGATTTTGTACAGATTTGGGGATGAAAATGGTTAGGGTAAAAAGTTGATCTGGCTGGCACCCAGATTGATAATTAACCAGGATGATGAGATGAGAATTCACTGGCTATGTAATTTGAGTAATATTTACGTTTCAGATTGTGTGATGAAGTTGTGTTGAGGGATTATTGGCAGTGAATCGCTTCATTTCTTGAGATTTTCTTGAGACATTTCGACATTTTCTTGAACTTATCTTGACCTCGGAATTGATATTATAGACCAGAAAAGTAGTTGTCGACCAAAAATTACCAGGTTGGATATTATTGTTATTTCTTCCATATTAAAACTATTTTAATGACATAATTGATTTTTAAAATAGCATTGAAAATAATCTAAATTATTATTTTCAGCCACTATCATATAACCGTGATAGTTAATTGCTCAACTGTGGGATGTAATATGATAGCGAGCTAGAATTTCAGGCCATAATTGAGAATTATCATTGGAGGAGAAAATGCCGGAAGAGGTAATGTCCAAATCTCAAGGGACGCCGGAAGTACTTCCGAAGCCTTCCCTTTCCAGCCAGCTGATAAAGATTCTCTCCGGAGCCGAGAGAACCGGGGCGGTCATCTCCGGAGCCTTTATCCTGGTCATGATGGTTCTAACTACTGCCGATGTCTTCTTACGCTATGTCTTTAACAGCCCCATCAAAGGTAATTATGAGTTACAACCCCTGCTCCTCATTGGGGTGGTCTTCCTGGCCGCCGCCAGCATCCAGGCCAGAAGAAGCCATATAGCCCTGGATTTGATAACCTCTCACCTTTCCAAAGGGAACCAGGCTGCCATCCGGCTCTTCAGTGATATTATTTTTCTGGTCTTTGCGGCCCTAATTTGCTGGCAGTTTGCGCTGGCTACGCGGACAGCCTGGATATCTCATGATTATTTCTGGGGATTAGTTAAATTCCCCCTCTGGCCACCTTATCTGGTCATTACCCTGGGATCGGGTTTACTGGGATTACGGCTTATACAACAGCTCATCGCCAGTCCCTTATGGCAAAAAGTCTCCGGTTTCAGTATTGTCTCCCGGGCTATCCGGGTCTTCATCGTGGCTCTGGTGATAGTCCTCTTTCTAGCCGCGATCTTTATGGCTATTAATGCCCATATCCAGCCGGTCACAGTAGGGACGATCACCATCGTCCTGTTCGTGGTCCTGCTCTTTTTGGGGGTACCCGTTTCCGCCACCATGGGGCTGGTCGCTATCATCGGCTTCTGGATGCTGAAAGGAGGCAGCAGTGCTCTGGGTATTGCCGGCAGCACGCCTTTCTCAGCGGTGGGACAGTATACCATGACGGTGATGCCTCTCTTTATCATTATGGGATCTTTTGCGGCCCTGGCGGGATTTGCCGAGGAAGGCTTCAAACTGGCCAAGCACTGGCTGGAAGATATTCCCGGGGGGATTATTCATGCCACCACTATAGGAGCTACGGCCTTTGGTGCTGCCACCGGGTCAGGGGCAGCTTCCTGTGCTATCCTGGCGAAGGTTACGATACCGGAGATGCTGAAGCAGGGAGTCAAGAAAGGGATGGCCATCGGGGTAGTGGCCTCAGCCTCTACCCTGGCGATCATGATTCCTCCTAGCAGTGCCTTTGTGATCTATGCCATGCTGACGGGTAACTCGGTAGGTAAGCTACTGATAGCGGGTATCGTTCCCGGGTTGATTGGGGCGGCCCTGATCATTCTCATGGTCGCCATCCGCTGCAAGCTTGACCCCAGCCAGTATGGATTTGGGCGAGGGTCGGTGGAGCGTACTCCCTGGAAGAC
>DEUU01000136.1:0-293 GCA_002362735.1 Dehalococcoidia bacterium UBA3254 | reverse complement strand
CGAGCCTGGGGGCTGCTGTTTATAGCGGTGGTCATCGTAGGCGGGTTGTATACGGGTATCTTTACTCCTACCGAGGCTGGATCAATTGGGGCTTTCGTCTCTTTCATTGCGGTCTTTGCGATGAGGAAGGCCAGGTTCAGTAATATCAGCCAGATCCTGTATGAGGGAGGGGGACTGACCAGTCAAATCATTTTGATTATCATGGGTGGGATGATGTTTGGTTATCTGATGTCAGTCACAAGACTACCCGCCATGCTCAGTACCATGATCGCGGGGGCCCAGGTAGCCCCGAT
>DEUU01000401.1 GCA_002362735.1 Dehalococcoidia bacterium UBA3254 | reverse complement strand
TCCACCACAAACACAGACGAGCCTAAATACGGTTCGTTTACAATACGGATACCGGAGCCTTCTTTATAAGCCGCCACTTGAAAGACAGGTTTAAAGGGTGGCTTCGGCCTAATCGCAACAATGGTTTTTAGTTTCTTGGTGTCAAAGTAGACAGCATCAATCATCGATAACAGCAGTTGCCGCCGTTCTGCCAGATTAGCTCCAGCCCATAATTCCTTTAGATTCAGTATTAGCTTACCCGCTTCTTCGGCAGCATTCGCTTGAGGAACGACCAGCGATTCCAGTTCCATTTCCAAGAGTCTTTTCTGCCGGTGATATTCTTCATCTGGAAAGACGCCATCAATATATGCCTTGGCCATACGGCGAAGCTTCTCTTGAGTCGCCACTTTAGCTTTCTTAACCCTATCTACTTCATCTTTCAGACTGATTATTGTCAGGATCTCTTCCTGCCATTGGGGACCTAGTTCAATAGCGCCGATAAGTTTACCGACCTGCTCATCAGCCAGGTCACAGGCAATATAACCTCCATGAGCGGGACAGGGTTCGATACTTCTGGATTCATGATGTTCTCGGTAATACCGACGTCCGTTTGAATAGGTCTGGGCCCACATCGGCATTCCACAATAACCACAGCGGATGATTCCTTTCAACAGGTATTCCCTTTCCGGCCTTGGGTGAAGAGTTTCCGACCGCCCGCTATTCTTCTTCATCGTGATTTGAACGGTGTCAAATATTTCTTGAGAAATAATTTGTTCATGTAACCCAGCGATTATTTTTCCGAGGTGGGTGATTTTTCCAGTATAGAATGGATTATGTAAAATACCTCTCACCGATGCCGTTGTAAATAGTCTTGCCCCGGCGGTCAGATTACCATTGGCATCAGGTAGTTTATGATGGTCTCTAGTCCTGAAGCCATTTTCATTTAACCAGGCCGCTAGTTGGGCAAGAGTCGTCGTTCCAGTAGCATAACGTTCAAAGAGTTCCCTTATCGCAGGGCCTTCTTTCGGATGGATATGAATTCCTCCGGGATGCTCCTTACCACATTGACAGTACTTCTCTCCTTTTTCACCCTTTTTCCAGCATGATTCATATCCAAATGGCAACCCTCCGTTGTGCTTACCTTCAAAAGCCCGCTGGTCTAAACCTTTTTTTACGTGTTTACCCAGCGATTCACTATAATACTGTGATATTCCTCCCAGCATATGAGCAGCTAACCGGCCCTCCGGTGTCGACCAGTCCAGATTCTCTGTGATTGAAACCAGTCCTACTCCGTTTCGATCAAGAATACTTACAGCTTCTAAAGAAACGCGGAGATTCCTGGCCCATCGGTCTAGCGTATGCACTACTACTACATCAAATTGACGTTTAGCTGCATCTTCCAACAGCTGCCGGAAGACAGGCCTTCGGGCGATAGCATCGACATGAGCAGATCGCCCTTCTTCCCGGTAAACCTTTACTGGTTCCCAGTTCCGGTTCTTGCAAAGTTCCCGAAATAACCTCTCCTGGGCATCCAAGGAATGCCCCTCGACTTGGGAGATATCCGAAACTCTGATATAGGCAATCGCTTTCATTAGCTATTTGCTATCCTGTTTTCTTGATGCTACTGATAAAGCTATTTCAGCAATTATTTCTTCGAATTTTTTAAATATCACCTTACCCACTTCACTTATTTCAGCTTCATCAGTGGCGGCCAGTGTATACGTGTGGTGTATACTTGTCAACGCCTCCGGATGATGTTCATCAGAACTGGAAAGATCATTTGGCGGTATCATTCTGGTTACTCCGGGCATCAAGTAATCTTTTCAAAGTCGCATATCCAATTTTCAATTCCATCGCTGCTTTGCGTCTTGACACCTGGTTCAGTGCTAGGCGCTCCAAAACTGCTCCATAACGGACTTTGAAACCTTTCCGGTCAATTACCTTCGGCCTTCCAATTCGATGCCCTTGTTTGCGTGCTCTTTCCATCCCTGCTTTTACCCTTTCCCGGAGAATCCCTCTTTCCAGTTGGGCATACGCGACCGTGATGTAGTAAAGGGCTTCGCCAAATGGAGATGTCGTATCTAGCCACGGCTCAGTATAAGAACGAAGTCCTATTTTCCAGGTCCGCAGTCTTTCTAAAGTTGTTGCCGCATCCAACACCGACCGGAAAGCCCGGTCCATCCGCCAAACAAGAAGCAAGTCGAATTTCTTCCTGCTGGCATCATTAAGCAGATCCCGCCAGGCAGTTCGATGGGCGATATCGGTTGCCGGCACCTTATCGATATATTCACCAAGTATCTGCCAACCCTGGTTATTTACAAACTCCCGTAGCGGCATTAACTGGGTTACCGGGTCTTGTTCTTTATCGGAAGTTGATACCCTGGCATAAAGGCAAACTTTCATTCTTGCTGTATCAATTTGTTCTTTTCTCTCTGTATGCATGGTCTTTTACACTCAACGAATGGTAATGCAACGCGGTTTTTCCTCTATATATATGTTGCGTTGGCCTACCGGTTTTCTCTCTCTCTTTTCCCACCCTTACCTATACCCACGGTGGTACTTATCGTTTGGTTACTATCATCCGTCTTCTCCATGACTCCCCGGATAAAATCCTGGTGTGTAATGAATCCCCGGAAATGCCGGGGGTCTTTGTCACAGATCAACATGATGAATGGTTTGCGTGATTTTCTTCCCTCTGCCGCTCTTACCGATAAGGGACTGGCACATACCGGACAACCTATTTCTTTCATCGTCTCTTTTTCCTTTCCAGGTAATATTTGGCTAGTAGGTACATGGCGGTACCTCGTATATTGGGATTATTACCGGATGTGTTCTTTGCCTTGGCAATTACCATACCCAGGGCTTGTTCTACCGTCTCTAACTGTTCATTCGAAAACTGTAACTGCATATGCTTTAGTCTGGCTGATTGTGCTTGTTGCCAAGCCTTCAGGTGTTCTGCCAGGTCGTCTTTACCGATGGTGGATAATGCGGTAAGGCTTTCCGCTGTTTCCGGAAGTAGTGACAGGACTTTCTTTCTGGGTATCGAAACGAGTATCTGTTTCAGTATGGTCCCTTTTAGAGCCAGGTCATCTTCGCCATGGATGCCATTCAGTGCTTGCGCTAAGAGCATCGCTTCCGGATCATCCAGATCTACAACCACACATGATACGTACGTACGTCGTTGTTCTTTTAGTATCTTTAATCTCTGGTTGCCGGATAATACTTCATACTTCGATTTGGCAACGGGACGTACTACGAGTGGTTGCAGCAGTCCGTACCTGGTAATGCTTTCTTTCAAACGTTGCATGGTCTTGGCATCCATGACATTGGCATTCCATACCGCTTCACTCAGTGCCTCAATCGGTAATTCTATCGTCTGCATCATTCTCCCTACGCTGCATCCGTACGTGCAACCATTCGCGGATGGAAAATCCCATTCGTTCTTTGCATCCAGGACATTCTTCCAGGGTGTTCAGCCAGTGCTTCAATTGGTATTTCAATCGTCTGTATCATTCCCTCTACGTTGCATTCATGCATGCATCCCATTCGCGGATGGAAAATCCCATACTCCTAGACCATGCGTATCATCTCCACTACGCACGTACTTATCCAAATTCACTACATCAACTGCTTTGGATAGGGTAAGACTGCTGGTTTTAGCCTCGTTTGCCACGATTTATCGAGGAAATACACATACCGATGCTTTCTACTCTGCGGTATTAGTTTTACCTTCACCCTGTTATCTTCCAGATGCTTGACGGAATGGGTTCCAAAGCCATGGGCAAGGCTTCGGGATTGCCGTGCCTTACCATCTCCCAAGTCATATAAAGGCATGGCTTGGGATAAGCCGGTATATAACCATCCACCGGCCTGGTATATGATGCCGATATGCCCTTGAGATGGATCGGCATAAGAGACTAAAAACTTGATATCTGTATGTCTTTTTAGAGCACGAATAACTACTGCAATTACCTTTGATTCTGAGTTCCTGGGTAATTCATCCGAAAGCCAGAGACGGGTCAGTACCAAACAATCATCCGGCTGTGCCTGATAGACCAAGCTGTAAGTATTGAATGGCCCAACTCCAAATGAGAGAGCCCCTGTTAGACGATCGTTAATAAACACACCGAAGGTTAACTTGGTCCCACCGGGTAAACTATGCAAGTAATGATGCCGTTCAATAATCCGCTTGGCTATTACCGGTGAAATAGGTTTTACCATAATTAAGTGGAGCGCCGCCGTCGGATTCGAACCGCATCCTTCCCGATGGTATCGAGACGTGCTGACCGTCACACTCGCGGCGCTCATTAATTCGTTTCTCCCTTTTGGGTTAATGCATTCCTTAAGTAGCCTAATGCAACGACGGCCTCCTGTTCTCTCTCTTGCCACCAGGAAGGTTGAAACATGCCCCAGCCACCGTTGCCTTGTTCGAGCCGGGCATACGCGATCACCCCCAGGTAGTGTGTTGCATACCAGGACACGCGGCACGTAGTGACCGCCCTTTGCGTCACCTCGATATACCTGATGGGCTCGGATAGTGTCATGTTCTCTTCGGCTAAATGGGCAGCCCAGGCTAGTAGATCAGATGATTCTTGGGCTTGACCTCTTTCGCGTAAGTAGGCCATGACCTCGGCTTTATGCTCCCGTAGTGTCTCTACGAAGTCGTCAGGCGTCAGCGATTTCGGCGAATACCTGATCCGGTCACCGTGGAGAGTTAATGTTATTCCCAGTTCATTAGCCCGCTGCAAGATTGCCTCTGCGTCCATGTGCCTACACTTCTCCGTCTTCTACTTTGCGAATTTTGTGCGCGTCTTGAGTTACCGTGGGATTAGGGAAAACATCGTCACTATTGTCACTATCGTCACTGGTACGCTCGCCAGGGGCTTTTTCTGGTGACGATACCGGGGGTACTAGTGACGATACTTGTGCGATTGGTGACGATACTTGTCCGTTATCGTTAGAGGGTTGATTAGTCTCGGTTGTGACGGCAGTGACGGTTTGTACGATATTTTCCGGCTCAGGTCGGGTAAGATGCCATGTTCGCGTTCGGTTTGTTCGTTCTTCCAATACGATAGTGCCCGCCCGCCTTAATCCGGGAACAACTTCGCGTAACCGTCTCGACAGCACGTTGGCGCCCTTAGGCCATTCCTTGGACCTCGTATTGATCCGAAGCTCCTGGGCACGCCCTTCGAGCTCCGACAGTAGATCACTGGAGGTACCCACCCATTCCGTCTTCTCTTCACCCAGGAATGCCAGAATCGCTTGAGCTACCGGGCTTTCCTCCAGGGCACTCTCGTTTTGGAGTTGCACGTTAGCGGCATAAGCTTTTAAGAAATCATCAGCCTTATATCCTAACGCTTCAGCAATATCCATCCCCCAGAGAGCAAAGTCTGCCATACGGGGGAGCTCTTGAAGTGACCTTGGTGTCCGGTGCAGACGCATTGCGGTTGACAGAGTACCGAACATCACCCCCAGCACCCCTGGTTTGATTGCTTCGAATTGCTGTATAAGTGCCTGTTCTGAGAGTCGTCTTTCCGGTGGGATGGCCTCCAGTCTCATGATGATCGCCCGATCCAGGAGGTCTGGCTTGGTAGCGACAAGGTTAATGCCATTGATGCCACCTAAGCCACGTACCACATAGACGATATCGTCATCATCGGTAAAGAGTTCCCGCTTGGAAAAGCCGTCTCCGGTACAGAGCCGGCACATGGCATCGGATAGCCATTCGGGGAAATGACTTAAGTTATCGAAGAAGACCGCTCGGTGATGTGCAGCCAACTGTACGAACTCCCGTAGGTTGTCCGGTGGTGAAAGACTGGTCAGATTTGAGGGATCGATTAAGGCTCGCATTAACCGGAAGAGCGTTGATTTGGCACTGCCCTGTTCACCACAAACAGTCATGATCGGCATGGCGATGTTCGGAATTAGCGAAGCCACCAGGTAGACTTTTAAAAGTAAGCGTGGTAATTGTCCGGGTAGATTAACCAACGCCAGTAGATTATCCAGTGTACCCCCAAGCTGAGCCTCACATTGCACCGCTTGATGCAAGTAATGACGGAAGAGGATGGGTGGCTTCTCAACCACTTGCCAGCTCGATTCAGATACAAGAACGGCTCTCCAGTCACCCAGGTCATACCAGATCCCTTCCCGGGTTTGGGATACACGTAATGATAAACGGTGCTCCGGACCTTCAAACTGGGCCTTCGCTGCCAGTGTCCCCCGGGCTGTGGCCAGGGTCTCCCCGGTGATTCCTTTATGTTCGGCATTAAGAAAGCGCCAGCGAATATAGTTACTGGCTGCTTTACTCTTAAGCGGCCAGATCTCCCTGCGGCCGGAAGAATTCTCATAAGCTATGAAGGACTCGCCCAACTGGTCGTGGAATAACTCGGCACCGGAAGCGACGATGTACGCTGCGGCTCGGTCGGCTGAAGAACGATCCTCTACTGGTTCTTCAGAATCACGGTTACTAAAAACTCTCAGATCAGTTGTTGCCAGCGCCAGCAGGTCATCAATGGTTTTGCCGCTGGCTAAGAAGTCGTCAACTCCCTGTTTAGCCCCGCCGGACATCGTTGGAAGATAGATGTAAGCAACGGTCGCGCCACGTAAGTTAAGAAACTCCGAGATCCTTGTTAGGGCTGAATGGACATTCTCCTTGAGCATGACATCGCTGTCAAAGCAGATGTAAACACGACGATTGTTAAGAGCGATATACTCCCAATCGGGTAGCGCCGTTTTGCCCCCAAGATGATTGGTACCGCGCCAGTTCCAGACTCCTAACAAGGCGATGGCACAGCAATTCCTTGATACCAACGAATCACCCTTCTTAATTCCCTCAGTAATCCAAAGCGGGACTTTAGGATTAGCGATCATTTCTCGCATATCAGGGTGGATGTCCAGTACCATCCGGGAATTATGGGGCGTCTCATATTTCACGATTCGCCCCTTTAACATCCGGGGATGATCGGGACGGGACTGGTACATGACCAGGTTACCGGTAACTGACCATATCGGAATCAGTAACGACGGCACTATCGCTTGAGTCAGTGGAAAACCTAGATTGTGAAGTTCGTTTCTACTGGTCACCGTACGGTAACCACGGGCAGCCATAACTCCCGATGAGATACTGCTAGCAACTTCAAGAGTCTTTCGGTGCCCTTCTGAAAGAGCCGGGATCAATTCTTTTCTTTTCAATGCACCCGTCCAACTTGTCTGTGTTATACTCTGTGTATATATAGGGGCATGTTACTCCCCAATTTTTTGGTCGTGCCTGCAGCTTTTACTCACTGACTGCTCAACGTTTTGCATAAATAACTCAGAATAGTCTCGGTAATTAGGATTATTCCCCAGGGGTATTGACAAGTCTTAGAGTATGAAGAAAGCACAAGCCATTAAGTTTTGGAAGAGGCTCGATGAAAGTACCAGCGAGAAAGTAGTCATTTCCGCCTTCGCCCACGATACCGGATATCCCAGCGGGCACACCCTCCGGCGATATGTCCAGGTACACACTTCCTTTAAACAGGGACAAGCTTCTGCCGAAATAGCTAAAAAGACTGGCTGGAGCATCGATTTTGTCGAGAAGATTAAAAAGTGGTGGGAAAGCGTATTTACAGACCAATCTCCCGGCGATAAGGCTCAACCGGTTGTCCCTTCGGGATTCGACACTTCTACCTTGTTACCCGAGAGATTAAAGGTCTTTACTCAAGCGCTTGAGAGACACCGGAGAGAGGTGGTGCAGGCAACTATTCCCCGGATCAAAGGGATCACCGTCTATACTGCTGAACCTATCGAAGAACACTTTAAGCTGATGAAATCCTGGTATAACAGACCATGGGATAATTTATGGCCAATTATTAGGGAGGGGGAAATAACCGGATCGGCTTCGGATAAACTCTTAGTACACTTATTTGTGGAAGAGAAAGTCGAATGGCATTACCTGCTCCAGCATTTCAAAGATACACCTTTTCAAGCCGCGCTAACCAGTTGGAAGAAAGCGACTCTCCAGGATATCAAATCCAGACTAAATCTATTCAACAAGGTCGCTACCAAAGTCCAGTCGGAACTAAATTTGCCGGTAGTGAGTGATCTCCAGTCATATACTGGTCCAGGCATCGATTTATACTACGTTTTTGCACTTTATGCGGAAGCGCTACATGAAGGCAATAAAGGGATTGATTTTAGCCCGGTTAGGGAAGACCCTTTCACTAAGCTGTCGCCAGATGCGGTCTACGTAAACTGGAGTTTGAACGTGCGTCCTATTATCCGCAGCCCCGACCAGTCAATTCGGGAAAAAGCGGTCAAATATGCACACTTTTATAAATTAGACCAATTTCCGGAAGCGATAAAGGCAAGGCAAGCATATCTCTCCGTCCAAAAAGCAACAAATGATCTGAAGAGACAGGCAGATGAAATCCGATTGGCTATCGCTTTCCCATCAGAATCGACATGTGACGGTTGCCGCCCATGGCTTTGCCACTAGGAAATTTCGTCTCGATTCTTGGTAGTTGGAGAGAGTGTGGGCGCTGATCATTACGTAATGCGCCGTTCCTTCAGCCCCAGTAAACATTACTTTACCTTTCCAGTTCGAATCCCGATTGGCAGACCAAGTTGGAATAGAAGTCATGGCTTTGGTCGGGGAGAATTATTCCCGACACCAATACGTATAGGCTTGAGTCGTCGGTTAACTTTTTCAACGCTGAAATCATTGGGATGGAATCTGTGGCCAACCCATGACTTCATCTCTTCGAATTCTTCATGGTCTCGATTAGCCAGGATTCCCAATAGCCTGGTATATCCCCACGGCCCACCACTGTCTTCCGGCGGGCATGCTCGCGCACCCTCAAGGCAAATCGGATATCTGGACCCGGCTTGAGGTTTCAGAATATCTTCCAGAAAGAGCTGATGGATCCAGCTATCCCCAAAATCGTACTCATAGACGAAGGTCTCGCCCTTTTCTGCGAACGTTTTACCAAGCTTCGCCCTCATCGAGTTGAGAAAATGGAGTTCATAAAACTCATTATCCGGGTTGGGTACACCATATTCGTTCTTTCCGATTTTGAATCGGTAGAGATGATAATTGCTCCAGCCCATGACGTCTTGTAGAACGAGATGAAGACGATGCAGCGTTACTGTTGAAGGGATAAGAAAACGACGCCAAGTCAAAGGCTCGATTTCGACGAGTTCTACTTTCAATTGGTAAACCGATGTATAATGCGAACCTTCAGACATCACAAATACACTCCTGCCCCGGCAACGGCTCTGTGGATTCTAACTACTGACCGTCTACCAAGATAATCATCTTAGGGTCAAACCGTCAAGTTGCACTTGTGACTGCGACGCTTGATCGGAAATCGAGGGGGGCTTCAGAAAGAAGTCTTTTTGGTTATGGGAATTAT
>DEUU01000357.1 GCA_002362735.1 Dehalococcoidia bacterium UBA3254 | reverse complement strand
GTGCTTTATATTTGCGATGAACCGACCATCGGGTTGCATCCGGCTGACGACTCCAAATTAATTGATACGCTAAAGAGATTGAGGGATCTGGGAAATACGATCGTAGTGGTAGAACACGATGAAGCGATGATGCGGGCTGCCGATCATATTGTGGATATGGGGCCGGGAGCCGGGGAACATGGCGGATACATCGTAGCCACCGGAACGCTGGCTGATATCATGAATTCAGACAAGTCCATTACCGGTCAATATCTGAGCGGGAAAAAAAGGATTCCCCTGCCGTCAACGAGGCGCCTCGGAAACGGAAAGGATATTATCATCAAGGGAGCCCGGCAAAACAATTTGAAAAACATTGATGTAACCATTCCCCTGGGTAAATTCGTTTGCATTACCGGAGTTTCCGGTAGCGGTAAAAGCACGCTGGTAGACGATATACTCTATAAAAAACTTTCCCAGATGTTTTATCGTTCCAAGGAACGTCCCGGGAAATGTGATGCCATTTTAGGTGTTGAGCAGATTGATAAGGTGATTAATATCGACCAGTCACCCATCGGGCGTACACCTCGAAGCAATCCGGCGACTTATACCGGCACCTTCGGACCTATTCGGGAGCTTTTTGCTTCAGTGCCTGAAGCCAGAATGCGAGGATATGGACCGGGAAGATTTTCTTTTAACGTCAAGGGAGGCCGTTGTGAAGCCTGTCACGGTGAAGGCTTCATCGAGATTGAAATGCAGTTTTTACCGGACGTGACGGTACCCTGTGAGGTCTGCAAGGGCAACCGGTATAACCGCGAAGCTCTTGAGATTAAATTCAAAGGCAAAAATATCGCAGAAGTACTGGATCTGACCGTAGAGCAGGCACTGGATTTCTTTGAGCATTTTCCAGGCATCCACCGTAAACTTGAAACTTTGAGGGATGTTGGTCTGGGCTATATTCACCTTGGACAACCGGCTCCCACCCTTTCTGGCGGAGAAGCGCAAAGAGTTAAACTGGCGACTGAGTTATCAAAGCGGTCCACGGGCAAAACCATGTACATACTGGATGAGCCAACGACCGGTCTTTCGTTTGAAGACGTAGCGGCATTATTAAGAGTTTTACAGCGGTTGGCAGATGCCGGGAACTCCGTGATTGTCATCGAACATAATCTGGATGTCATTAAAAATGCGGATTATATTATAGATCTGGGTCCAGGCGCTGGCAACCGCGGCGGTCACGTGATCGCTACCGGCACTCCCGAAGAAGTGGCCAATCAAGAAAATTCAACGACCGGAGATTATTTGAAAAGAATTCTGGATAGAGACGCGAAGTCCGTATTGACGGGTTAGCCCTTCTTGATTATGATTAATAAAACTATCGAGTTAAGATTTTAATATATGATCGATAATCCATAAAAAGGCAGCAGACCCTCTGATTTTTCATACGTTATTTCCGCGCAGAAAAAAATTTAAACGCTGAGGAATATCCACAATACCGAAAAACTCTATTAAAAATGAAAAAACCAGAAACGCATACAGGTATTAAAAAGTTAATCAATTGAGCTTCTGAAAAGGGAAGGGCTTATGACATCTTCAATTATTAACCAGGATCAGAAAAACACCACAAAGCCCAGATTTTATTACGGCTACGTCATTGTGATTTGTTCATTCTTGATTCTGATGGTAGGTTTTGGGACCAACTACAGCTTCGGTGTTTTTTTTAATCCCCTTCTGGCGGATATGGGGTGGAGCCGGGCGGTCACTTCATCAGGATATTCTGCCGGTATCTTTATAAGTGGGGTTCTGAGCATATTCGGCGGCCGGATTTGCGACAGGATTGGTCCCCGGTTGATTGCCATTATATGCGGAATAGCTCTGGCTTTGGGTTGTGTACTCATGTCCAAATTGACACAAATCTGGCAATTCTACATTTTTTACAGCATCCTTATTGGAAATGGTTTTGGGGTGCCAATGATACCTCTTTCCTCAACTATTTCCAGATGGTTTGTTAAATACCGGGGTTTAATGACGGGTATCGTTCTGGCGGGCATCGGCACTGGAATCATTGTTATGCCTCTTCTGGGTAGTATACTGTTAAGTTCTTTCAAATGGCGTATGTCATTTTTTATACTCGGGATTGTTGTTCTTATAGTGACAATTCCGGCAGCTATGTTCCTGAAACGCGATCCCGGGAAAATCGGGCAGCAAGCACTGGGAGAAAATGAAACTCAGAAGATAAAAATCGGCGATCGGGAAATAGGGAATACTTTTCGCGAAGCGGTGCGCACCAGTCGATTTTGGGTATTAATGGCTCTTTATACTCTCTTCGGTGTGTATGTTCAGGGAGTAGTGGTCCATATTGTACCTTATGCCAAATCTATCGGGATTAACGATAGCTCAGCAGTCTGGATTCTACCGTGCCTGGGTCTTGGAAGCATAGTAGGCCGGGTAAGCATGGGAAATATCAGCGACCGAACAGGGGTTAAAAATGCCTTAACGATTGGTCTATTTGTTATTTTGTCTTCTTTTGTTTGGTTATGGTTTGCCAACAGTGTTTTGATGATTTACGTCTTTGCTTTATGGTACGGCTTTGGTTATGGTGCGATGATATCAATGCAAACTTTAGCCCCAGCGAGACTGTTTGGTGTAATATCTATCGGGATGCTGGCAGGGATAACAGTATTCGTTTATACCATTGGAGGAACCATAGGTCCTATTGTAACCGGATATATTTATGATGTTACCGGAAGTTACCGGATAGCGATTATCCTCTTTGGAATTTGCGCTGCCGGGGGTCTTGCTTCTGCTCTGGTAATAAGCAAGCCAAAGAACAGGGCGAATTTTTATTAATTATTTTTTCGGAATTGCCTTGTTTCTTTATAAATGTGAAGACCTCGTTTAAGGAATAAATAGTCAACACTTTGGAAACCGAATTACAATCTGAAGACCAGCCAAATAAGCCCGGTTTTTATTACGGGTACTACGTTGTTATATCTGCTTTTGTAATTATGATCCTGGGCTGGGGCGTTTATTATTCCTACGGGGTTTTCTTCAAGTCATTAATGCAGGATTTTGGCTGGACGACTGCAATTACTTCAGGCGCTTTCTCTGTAAGCATGTTTATTAGCGGTGTCAGTGGAATCGTAGCCGGAAGACTAAGCGATCATTTTGGGCCGAAAGTAGTCATTATATTTTGCACTATTTTGTTGTCTTCAGGATATCTCTTGATGTCCCTCGTCCAAAACTCCTGGCAGTTTTATCTGGTATATGCTCTTTTGATTGCTCCGGGAATTGCCGGGTTCTGGGCTCCGCCGGTCTCTACCATCGCTCGATGGTTTCACGGACGCCGCGGACTGATGACCGGCATAGTTAGCGGAGGAATCAGTTTTGGGCAGTTTTTTCTACCTCCTTTACTTACCAGCGCAATCTTAAGTTACAGCTGGCGATTAACTTATACAGGCATTGGTATTATTACTTTAATCGTGGTTGTTATCTCCGCCCAATTCATAAAATATAGTCCTCAGCGAATGGGACTAAAACCCTACGGAAAACTCGTTGAAAAACCATCCCCTGATATAAAGGTAAACAATTATACTCTCCAACAGGCCATACATACCCGCCAATTCTGGATGGGCTGCCTGATTTATTTTTGCTTTGGCATTGCTCAACTTGCGGTGATGGTACACATAGTACCTCACGCTACCGATATGGGAATTTCCCCACTACAGGCCTCACTAATATTATCAATTATCGGACTCGTAAGCTTTGTGGGTCGTGTCACCGCAGGTATTATTGTGGACAAAGCTCCAATCAAAAAAACAACCATATTTTGTCTATTTTTGATGGTGGTAGCTTTATCATGGCTATTGTTTGGTAACGATCTCTGGAAACTATACCTGTTCGCAATCTTCTTCGGTTTCTCTTACGGCGGGTTGTCCTGTATGCAATCTCTAATGGCGGCGGAATTATTTGGTTTGGGTATTTTAGGGGTAGTGACAGCCATTTTTAGCTTTAGCTTTGGCCTGGGTGGGTCGATAGGGCCGCTTATGGCAGGATTAATCGTTGATTTCGGCGGAAATTATCAATGGGCGTTTCTAGCATGTCTAATAATGGTGGTAATTGCTTTAGGGATCAGCACCGATTTAAAGCCTCCGCAAAAAAGAAATGGACTTTAAAGAATCTAATTCAAATATACAGTTGAGCCTTCTGTAGTTTTAACCACCTCAATCCGCAACGGGAAAGAATCTTTGAAGTCTGCAATATGGGTGATCACCAGAATTTTCTCAAAGTCATCCTGTATTGAGGTGATCGCCTCCTTTATTTTTTCGATGCCTGTACTGTCCTGAGTTCCGAAACCTTCGTCGATAATTAAAGTTGGCAGGGGAGCTCCAGCACGACGGGCTAAAAGTTTGGAAAGAGCAATACGAATGGCAAAATCTATACGGAAGGACTCACCTCCGCTGAACATTTCATAATTGCGGGTTCCGAGTTCGTCAGAAATATTGATGTCAAGCGTTTCCATGACATCCCCTTTCTTCGTTTCTCGCTGAGTTTCCATCTTAATATGCATCCGGTTATCCGTCATACGGGCTAATAATTTATTGGCTTCTATTTCGATTTCAGGAATTGCCAACTCAATTAACATGGCTTGAATACCCTTTTTTCCGAAAGCCTGAGCCAGGTCCCTGTAGATTTTTTCCTGTTTAGTAGACTGATTTAGCTGGTTCTCTTTCTCTTTTAATTTAACCTCGAGTTCGTTTAACCGTTCCAACCTGGCTTTGATTCCACCCAGGCTTTCCTGAACCTGTTTTTGTCTTAACAGCGATTCCTGATATTCCTTCTCAAAAACAGCCAGCCTTTCAGCTACCGTAGCGAAAGCATCCAGGTCTGCAATGAGAGATTGTTTTTTTTGAATATCGTTTTCTATTTTAAACCGTAATCCAGCGGCTGTTTTACAGGCCTTATCTTCAGCTTCTTTTTCTTGAACAATCTGCCGGTCTGCATCTTCCAGCTTCCGTTTAAGCATTTCTGAAGTTGCCAGCTCGTTTAACTTTTCTTTCAAGGAATCATGCGTAAGCGGATCATATTCTATTGAAGTAATTTCTCTTTCGATCTGGCTCAAGGCGTTCTGCTCATTAATGGCAAAATTCCGGCTTACCAACTTTTCTTCGTATTCGCCGAGTGTTTTTCTAACGACAGCTACTTTTTCTGCTGCTTCCCGAGAGTCTGAAAGGGATTTGTAAAGATTTCCGGCCTTACTCTGACTCGCTTCGCGTGATCGTTTCAAACTTACTTCCAACTGGGTAACATCATTCTCTGCGGCGTTAACTTCGCCTTCTTTTCGATTAAGCTCAGCCAGGATACCTTTTAGAGCTTCGCTTTTTGCCAATTTTTCGACCTTATATTTGACTTCGATGCGCTTCTGACCTTCAATTCCGAGCTCGGTTTCACAGAGCGGGCACGTAACGCTATCATCATGCGATAACATTTTGATTTTTTCTTCTATTTGGGCAATTTCCTGTACCATCCGCACCTGTTCAGCTTGAAGAAGATGAACCTGTGCTCTTTGAAGTTTACTATTCTCACGCTTTTCCTGAAGTCTGGCTTCCTCCTTATCAAGAAGTTTTTGCAGTCCAGTAATTTGCTCTATTTCATCCTGTAATTTTGGAAGCTTACCCGCGGTTATCTCGAGATCTCTAAGCCGGCTTTCTTCAACGGCGTGATTCCGGTTAAGTTCCTCCATAGCCTTTATAACAGATAATTCCAGGCGGTGTCTGCTCTGAGTTAAAGCATTTATCTGTTTGAATTTTTGTTCAGCCTCCTGGAATAATTTCTGAGTTTCAAGGTACTGGTTATAATGAGTTTCTATTTCGGTCCGCTTTATGATTAATTCTTCATATTCCTGAATCCTCAACCTGCATTGTTGAGCCTGATGGTTCCAGAGATTAAAGTTATGTTCTGTCTCCTGGATATGGACGATGAAATCCGCAAGCTGCAATTTTTTATTTTCCAGCGCATCTTTTTCTTTTCGCGAAGCGGTTAAGTTCATATCCCTTTCCTTAACCAGTGCATCTATCTCTGACAGATCAATAAGCGACTTCTCCAGTTCACTTTGAAAAGCCGGTTTCAGGGAAAGCTCTTCCTGCAGAGTTTTAAGAGATGTTTCGAGCTGAGCAATAGCTAATTCCTGCTTTTTATACACGTCTTTCGCCCGTTCTTCCAATTCATCATAAACAGAAAGTTGGAGAATATTACCCAGAACCTGCTTCCGGTCCCCGGGACGTTTTTTGGTAAATTCATCAGCCCGTCCCTGTTTCAAAAAGGCACTGTTGATGAAAGTTTCGTAATCCATGTGCAGTACCTGAATGATTTTCTGCTGGGTTTTAGTGGTGGAATCCCCGGTGAGAATTTTATAACCTTCCGGAGTCGCCATTTGAAACTCCAGAATGGTCTGACCTGAACTCTTCTGGTTTTTAGGTTTTGAATGTTTGCGAATAATGCGGTAATTCTGAGTTCCGACTGTGAATTCAAATTCCACCTGAGCCTCGGTTTGTCCCGAATGCACCAGGTCATCGTCGGAAGTAGCACGAGTCTGCCCCCACAGCGCCCAGGTGATAGCATCTATCAGCGCTGACTTTCCGTTACCATTGTTACCGCTGATACAGGCGGTATGTATACCCTCAAAACTAATAGGAGGGATATTGTCACGGTAGCACATAAAATTACATAAAGCTAATTTTACTGGAATCATCTTCGATACTATAGTCCTTAAAACAAAAATATTATCCCAACAAATTCCGCTAATCTATTTTAACATAACGAGTATATTTACGCATGAAAACCAGTGTTATTTCTTGGAATAATACGGAATATTGTCTGATATTAGTTTAAAAATAGATGAAAAAGGGTATTATCAACTTAAAAAAAAAGGTTTATAATGGTGTAAAGCATTGACAAGCTTTGATTAGCTTCAGTTTGACTTTCAAAAGGAAAGATTGAAAGCCTGAATCTTGATTCGGGTGATGGAACATAGAGAGAAGCCCGGATGGGTTATCAAATATATTATTTTTAAGGAGAGAAGATGGGAACTGCGATTGATTTCAAAAAACAAATGACCGAGACTGTGTACATTAACATTCCAGGACCGGCAGAACCAACTCCGGGAATGAGCGGTGGCGAACTGCTGCATGGATTTCTGGCAGAGCTGAAAAGAATGGATAAACCGGAAATGAAAAAATGGTTTGAAGATCTTTGCATGAAATGGAACGTACATTATCGTGAAGGCCAAGGGTAAATAGACTTAGTAGACGGACGTAAAAATGAAAAAGAAAATAGCATCCATTGATATTGGGACTACCAAAGTCTGTACTATCATGGGCGTCCTGGACAGCAGTTCAGGATTAAGGGTTTTAGGAGTCGGCATGTCTCCTTCCCACGGAATAGAAAAAGCTCTGGTAGCGGATGCTGCTAAAGCTAAAGAATCAATCCGTGAATCGATCCGTAAGGCCGAAGTCATGGCGGGATACAAACTGGATTCTGCATACATTGGCGTCACCGGAAGACATATCAGTTCTATGAACAGCAAAGGGACAATAGCCATCACTCGAGCAGATATGCAGGTCAAGGCAGAAGACTTGAAGCGTGCGCTGGACGTAGCTTTAAATGTAAAAATTCCGCCTGAGCAAAAAATTCTTCATGTAATACCCCGGTCCTATAGGCTGGACGGACAAGAGGTAAAAAATCCGGTTGGAATGAATGGCACCGAATTGGAAATTGACGTTCACCTCATTACCGCTTCCGCTTCTTCGGTACAAAATTTGACTAGAATTATCAGAACTCTGGGAGTCAATATAGATGACCTGGTACTCGAACCTCTAGCCAGTGCCGAAGCTTGTTTGGCCGAAGAAGAGAAGCAAGCCGGCGTTTTAATTGCGGATATAGGTGGCGGTACCACAGATATTGCGATTATCAAAGACGGCAGCATTTATCACACTTCGGTGTTGCCGGCCGCAGGCCATCAGATTACAAACGATCTGACCGCCGGACTCGGCCTGTCTTATGATCTAGCTGAAGAGATGAAGAAAAAATACGGGACATTATTACCATCAGGGGAAAATGAAGACCCTGATAAGAGAATCGGAGAAAACGGGCAGAGCGTGTCTTACTCGGCACTTTGCGAAATAATGCGAGCACGCGTTGAAGAGATAATCCGATTGATTGTCCTGGACTTGCCCGGTGAGAGAAGAGCGGACCTGATTCCAGCAGGCATGGTCATTACCGGAGGTTGCGCTAATATACCGGGTATCGCCGAAGTTGCCGAAGCGTTGACCAAAATGCCGGTTAGAATCGGAATCCCTACCTCGCTGAATGGCGTATCCATAGAGGCTTTGGAAAATCCTGCTTACGCTACCAGCGTTGGAATAATCCTCTACAGCATGAAGAATAAGGGCACCTCTAACTGGTTCACCAAGCGAAAAGGTTTCATGGGATTTATCGACCAGGTACTTACTCTATTTAAGTAGCATAAACTATGCGGTTAGAAAAATAATCCAGACCTGAACCATCTGTCATTTCGGGTCTGGATTATTATTTAATATCTATTTCTGACCGAATTTTTCTTTAAAGATGATTTCCCCTAGTTCTTTACGAGGTCTCGGATTGGGTTGGTATTCAGGTACACCCAGCGGCGTCATCGCCACTACCTCAAAGTTGGCGGGAACATCAAGTACGGCGGATACTTTAGCGTGATTAAAAAGACCCACATGGACAGTACCCAGTCCAAGAGAAGTGGCTGTCAGGGTTAAATTTTGCATTGCCAGGGCGATATCATATAAAAACCAGTATTCGCCTTTGTCCGTGGAGGGTTTGCCATCATAAAACCCGGAAATTCCCTTTTCAGCACAAGCCACGATTACAACCGGAGCATTCTTTATGGCATTTGTAGCCGGGTTTGCCGGTAAATTCGCAGATGGTGCTTGTAGTGCATCGGCCAGTTGGGATTTGATACTGCTGTCTCTGATAACGATGAACTTCCAGATTTGCGAATTGGTCCATGAAGGAGCCAACCGGGCTGCATCCAAAATGGTTTCCACCATTTTATCATCTACGGGATCAGCTTTGAATTTACGTATGCTACGACGGTTTTTGATTGATTCGAAGATATCCAAGGTTCCTCCTTAATAATTATGACGATTCATAACAACATGATAGTTTTAAGTATAACTCATAACTTCATTATAGTTAAAGAATTGTTATTCAAGATATCCATCACATTTTCAAAGGCATGAAAAAAGCTCTTCAAGAATTCTTATTGCCGTGAAAGGATAATTATGCTAACATATCAAATGGAAGTCGGGATGTAGCGCAGCCTGGTAGCGCAC
>DEUU01000151.1 GCA_002362735.1 Dehalococcoidia bacterium UBA3254 | reverse complement strand
CCACAGAAACAATTCCAACATCTCCCGTATCACCCTTCTCGCCAGAATCACCTTTAGGCCCAGCATCTCCTGTATCGCCTTTTGCCCCCCTTGGCCCTTGTTTTTGGTTTGTTCCGGTTATTCCTTCTTTCAAATAGTTATACAAATCCGACATCCATCGTTGCCAGACGTGGTTCATCGTCTGCTGGCTGTTATCAAACAGCGGTGTCTTTGAAGGTGGAGGGGCAAGATTCATATAAAATAATGTAATACGTTTGAATATACGCCAGTTGATGTCGTTGTTAAATCTTCTGCTCTAATCGAAACAACACCGGTTGAATAAAAAACCATTTCATAGATTTTGTTAACCGTTCCTACAACATCAAGCCCCTTTATTCTTCTGTTAGCTGTAGGAATAATGGTCGCAGGTACTGGTGTCCCGCTTGCTTCGTGTGTAACTTCATCAACCATACCAGTAAGAGAATTGAACCAAATTCTAACTACTCCACTTGCAAATTTTACATAATTAATTGCTAACGTTTTAGATGTTGGGAATATCGCGTTAAAAGAGCCGGAAGCTACAATGGTTTCAGCTGTGGTTCTATAAAGCTCTCTCCAAACCGATCCGTCTAAAACCAAAACCAATTTGTCGCCAGCCGCTACAATAAGATCAGATAAATTCGATAAATATATTGGGTAATAAGTGCTTGAAACCGTTTGATTATGCTTTACCGTCAGAGCTGATTCAAAATACAGTTCCACAATCTTACCATTTGTCCACCCTACGGTATTTATAAGGTTAACCTGTGTTGTACCGGTAATATGGAAATAATGCCCGTCAAGCAATGTAATGTTATTGGCACTCGCTATGTCAGCGCCTTTGGCTATCAATCTTATAAGAAGATAATCATCGAGTGTCATAACCGTAGCGGTCAACGTAGAACCTCCGGTAAGTCCGGAATAGTCTATTTCGGTAAATATCGACTTCCCATCTTTTGGAGCAATAAATAAGGTGTGCGTCGTGGCGGTATATGATGCAGAGTCAACGGCGGCATTTGCGGCAATCTTAACCGCCAACGCTGCCATTGATATATCCTTGCTGGTGTCAAAGTCCTGGCTATAATCTGTTCCATTTATAGACGCAACAAGAGTTCCGCTTATCCATGTTCCTGCGTTATCCAAAATAATAAATCCCTGGCTTCCGCTTCCCTGTAGATTCGTTATGTTGGTTTCTGCAATTACCATATCAGTTTCAAGCGCGAAACTGGTCTGTAACCAGCCGATAGTAGCTCCGTCGAGCCAGATGTTTTTTATTTCTGCTGTAGCAGGAAAAATAGGTTCGTCACCTGTTTCGTAGATAAAATGTCGATTGGTATCGCTTATAGAAATCACCGGGTTTATGCTCAGTCGATAACCAGCCCATTTCAAAATCGCATTATTCATGAATACCTGCGGTCCGGTATAAAGCAAACCCGGATCGGTTGCCAGATTAAAGGTCCCATGATCTAATTCAATTGGTAGATTATTTGCAGTAGCATAATCTATAGCTTTTTCAAAAGCATCGGTATCATCTGTTCCACCATTTCCTAATGCTCCCCACCAACGTGGATTAATTCCACCACTATATTGACGTATCCATCTGCCAGCATTCATTCCTACATCGTGCGGCTCGATTACAATTCCGAAGTCTTCGGCATCTGCACTATCTTTATTCCAAATAAATATACCGCCGCCGCCATCTCCTATTTCAGCGTATCCCATAAGAATAATTGCAGAATCGTTATTGATTGTATCGTAATCAATTTCTCCAATCCAAGTAAGTCGTCTAATTAACGTAATTGATGAGATATTATCTCCGATATTATCCACTTCCCATACTACTGATCCCTCTACTTCATCAGGGTCAAATTCAGTCGCACCGACGCCATCGGTAAAAATAAATTTATATTTACCATTACCAAGCTTTATCGTAGCACGTCCGGCGGCATCCAGAACAACAGGGTTAGTATTGGCCGAATCGTCCTCGCCGTAGGTATCCTTTGGATCGGTACTACCCGCTTCATAGGTATAAAGCAGACCTCCGGCATAAGGTTTCCCGGTTGCATCTAACTGCTGCCAAATCGGCAACGGAGAAAAATTGTAAGCCATATTATTTTCCCTTCTTCTTCGTTAGCATTTCTTCCAAAGTAAGCCCGGCACCGGAAACTACTGTAGTTCCGGCAAGGGTCCCCAATAGCGGGGCAAGGCGTTTCCATTCGCTTTCCGGATACATACCCTTGAGTCTTTTTATCATTTCTGATCGCTGCGCAGGTTCAACACGCTCCAATACGGTGCGCATTTCCTGTAATGTCCGTGGTTTTTCAAAATACATAGCGTCAGCAGCGTCAGGAACATATTTACCGGTGAACCGGTTCCACTTGGATTGCTCTATGTTGCTCTTGGTGCCGATAAAGCCTTCCTGACCACCACGGAGCCTCTTGCCTATATTCCTGGGGTTCAGAGCATCGCCTACGGCCTTTGTGAAGCCTCCCGCGCCGTACAGAGCCTTGGCACTTGCCGCAGCCTTCGATGCAAGGTTTAAGCCTTCAACAGCCAAAGGAAGCGCATGTCCCGAAGCCGTAGAGCCAACAAGAGATAGAGTAGCAACCAGAGATAGCGGATTCCTACGATCTTCAACAATCTGCCGTTTAATTGCCGCTCGGTCCAGTGGTATTAAGTCGCTCATTTTTTGGTTAAGTTCTTTTACTTCTGGACCGCCCTTACCTTCAAGTTCTACTTTAAGAGCATCGTAGAATTTATTGTAGAATTCAGCTTTATCAACATTTCCTTGAGGGTGTTTTTCGTTCCAATCTGCACGTGTTCCGACTTCTCGCTTCAGTAATTGAGCCTCCGAAAGGTCCACGTTGTTTTTGATTCCAGGAGCCTTCTCAAAATCCAAACCGTATTTAGCTATAAGGTTCTGTTTTAATTCATTATATGCCGATTCCATTCCTAATACGTTAGTTCTGGTCTGTCCTTTTGCCGATCCCAAAGCCCGATTCATGGCCTGCACAAGGTTTATTCTGGTATTCGGGTCCTGTGCGCTAAATGGTATGCTTTCGATCTTTGCTTTTAATTGGTTAGCTGCATTTACTATTTGCCCGTGAGCGTTTTCATGAAATGTCTTCGCAGTGGTTCCTATAAGCCCATATTTTGCAATATTCGCGGGGTCCGCGCCTGCTGCGAAGTCGGCCCCTTTAAGCGCCAAACGTTGCGCCGTCATCCTTATAGCTTGGTTCTGTGCAGCTTTTCCAGCAGCAGAAGCCGCACCAGGAGCGCCGAAGGTTGATAAAAATTCAGCTCCTCCTACGGTAGACTCAAGGTTTGCTTGTCCGCCAGGTGACAACTTCTGTTTGTACTCATTATAACTATCAACTAATGGTTGAACAGCTTCTCCTAAGTATTCGGGAATATTGGTACTTTCGGAAATTCTACCACCGCTTGCACGGTTAATTAGTGCAGGAACCTGACCTATTCCGGTTCCAACAATATCGGCAAGAGTTCCACCGGCTTGGAGTCCGGCGCGTACTGTGCGTTCCGGCGCACCAATCAAATCCGCAAGTGTACTCTCTGGTTTCACATGAAACATTTCAGCGGTTTGCGTAGGTGCCATAATACTTTCGCTACGATTCTGAAATCTGTTCCATAGCCCTTTAGCAGCAGGTGCCAGGTCTTGCTTGAAATAATTATAGGATCGGTTGGCCGGCTGTTGAACCGGTTCACCATCGTCAAAATCACCGGCGGAATCAGCGGCTTCGTATATCCTCTGAATTTCATCACGCGGTTTCCCGCTTGCAACTGCTTGTTTTATGAAATCATCGCGATTCATTACTTACCACCGTGTTTAGTCCACAGATCGTCAAAAGACGGCTTCCCAGCTTTTTCAGTCTTACCTTCCGGAATCTGTATCGCAGAAATAGGTTTACGTCCACCAGCTATCCATTGATGATATTCATCTGGGTCTAATCCCTGCGCTGCTACATAATCATCAAGCTCCTGAGTCCCTCGAAGCGCCGGGTATGCATCTATCCTGCGATAATATTCACGCTTAATCTGAGCTTGAGCCGTAGCTTTTTCCCGTTTGATTGTAGTATATATTAACTTTAGAAATTTTCCCTGATTAGTGCCTCCAGGATTATTCAAAAGCCAGTTAAGCGCGGCACTTCCACTTCCTACCGCCGATTTAGGCAATAGCGCATGGGTTTCTTTTTCCGAAGGTTGGCCAGGTGAAAGCAAATTCTGGAAAGCTAATACAACTTCCTCTATCTGTTGTGGTGGAATTTTATTCAAATCTTTCGGTGAATCCCCATAAATATTAATAAGGCTTTCAATGGCTTCCCCTCGCATCACCTTATTAAATTCAAGACCCATAACCGATCGGACACCTTCGGTTGATTTTTCGAGTTTTGTCAAGTCGCCATACTGCTGCTTACTTAATCCGGTTCCTGGAACTTTCGTGGTAAGGTTGAACGCCGCCGCTGGATGCTTTGCCCGGTAATCCTCTATTTCCAATCTGCGTTTTTCAAATTGCGCTTCCTGAGCGTGATATGCCTGTGTCTCCTGCAAGGCCAAATCCGTGGCCTGTGTGGTTGCATATTTCTTAAAGGCTGCCAATCCATTTAAGTCTATTTCTTCAGGCTTTTTAAGAGTTGACTTATCGTAAAACATAAATGCATCTGCATGTGGGAATATCACTTCCTTGTAATGCTGCAATGCCTGTTCTGGGTTATTGAGGTCTATGGCGCTCGCTTGTTGGCCTAAAAATGACGTTTCTTTATTCAACCCTTCTACATGAGACTTTGCAATGTCCAATATACTTTTCTGCATGTCAAACTTATCTTTATCGACAGTGGAATAGTTCTTGGCGGTTTCGGATTCTATTTTTTTATTTTCAAGATTTGCCTTTTCGATTTGAGCAGGCAAAAGTTTCTCTTTGTTTTTAAGCTCCTGCTGCTGAATCTTGCGTTTATCCATCATATCCGAAAGAGTCAATGCCGTACTCATCTGCTCCATAGGAGAAGGCCCGTAGTTATACGACATAGGAATTCGTGTATCGAGTTCGTTCATTGGTTACTCCCACGGCATTTTGCCGTAAGTATTCTGAAAATATTGTTGTGCATTAAAACCCTGTTGTGGTTGCATCATCATTCCGAGCGTTGCGGTCTGCCCCGCGTTTCCGAAAATATTCCCTATGGCCTGACCGGTTCCCATGATCCCTGCGGCCTTGGCGTTCCCACCCTGAATAGTGGTATTAGCTATCGAATTTCCGTAGTTTGTCGCCAGGCTTGCAAGGTTCCCGGCGGCTTGTTGCCCCATGTCGGCAAGTCCGGAATACTGGCTATATCGTTGCTGACCCTGCTGATTTGCGGTATTATACCGGTTCATTTCATTGCTCATACCAGCATTGGTTCCGAATTCATACTGGCCCTGTTTAAAATTACGGGTTTGATTAAATCTTTCATAAGCATTCTGCATCTCATTGGAAGCCATCCCCTGACCATAACGGCTTAAAGCCTTTAAGGTTGCTCCACTGAGCTGCATACCGCCGGCGGCAGCTTTTGAACCTGTGGCGCGAAGGCCCTGCTGCATCCTGAATTGATACCCTGGATCGGCTTGAAAGTTAAATTCCTCCTGCGGCGCTTCGCCCATCTGATATTGATACGGGGAAGTCTGGAAAGACCCTTGGTTTACCATCTGGTCCAAGGTCTGCATGTTGCGGGTTCCCACGTCATAATACGGCTGCTGTGCGCCCTTGGCTTCGTTATAGGCTCCGGTAATCTGCCCCCTGGCCTGCTTTGCAGCCTTCTGCTGTGATCCGCTGGCCATTGCCGATGTAATACCGCCAACGATACCATTCACGGCGTTGATTCCTGCTTGGTAA
>DEUU01000472.1 GCA_002362735.1 Dehalococcoidia bacterium UBA3254 | reverse complement strand
TTGAAAATCTCGCGGGATAAACTCGCCAGCGGCTCTTTTTTGCTTAAAGGTAAAACCGCTGCCTTGATTGGGGCAATCCGTGGGTGAAAACGAAGAATTACCCTTTCTTCACCATCGGCAATATCTTCATCGTAAGCATCGCAGAGAAAGGCCAGCACTCCCCGGTCGACTCCCGCAGAAGGCTCGATGACATAGGCCAGATAGTGTTCTTTGGACTCTTCGTCGTTGTACTGCAGGTTCTTGCCGCTGCAGTTTGCATGCTGGGTCAGATCATAATCTCCCCGGCTGGCAATTCCTTCGAGTTCCGACCAGCCCATCGGGAAAAGAAAATTAATATCGAAGCAGCCCAGTGCGTAGTGCGCCAGCTCTTCTTTGCAATGCTGGCGGAATTTAAGGTGTTCTTTATGCATCCCCAGCTTCTGCCACCAGTTTATCCGTTCGTTAATCCAGTACTCGAACCATTTATCCTGGGTACCCGGCTTGATGAAAAATTCAATCTCCATCTGCTCAAATTCCCGGTCGCGGAAAATAAAATTTCCGGTGGTTATCTCGTTACGGAAGGACTTGCCGACCTGAGCAATGCCGAAAGGTAATTTTTTCCGGGTGGAATTGACCACATTCTGGAAATTAACAAACATACCCTGAGCGGTCTCCGGGCGCAAATAGACTACTGCGTTGGCGTCTTCCACCGGACCCATAAAAGTTTTAAACATCAGATTGAACTGACGAGGCTGAGTGAGTTCTCCTCCGCAAGCCGGGCAAACCTGTTTTTCCAGCTCATCGGCGCGCCAGCGTTTTTGACAGCCTTTACATTCGACCAGCGGGTCTGAAAAATTTTTAATATGTCCGCTGGCTACCCAGACCTGAGGGTGCATCAGGATACTGGTATCCAGGCCGACCATATCATCCCGGCTCTGTACCATATCCTTCCACCAGGCTTCCTTGACGTTGCGTTTCAGTTCCACGCCCAGGGGTCCATAGTCCCAGCAGCTTGACAGCCCGCCGTAAATTTCACTGCTTGGAAAGATAAATCCCCGCCGGCGGCACAGGGATACGATTTTCTCCATAGTAACTTTACTGGTATTCTCTTCAGCCACGAATCAAGCCTCCTCAAGAATCAAATTAGAAATAAGCTCCGGCATTTTTCCATCATCACAATTACCGGAAAAAAGATGACAAATTGCTTTATCACCACGTGAAAATTGTAGCTGAAAACCGGGGGCATTGCAAAGGAATCAGGGTTTTTTCATTCTGTCACCAATCGGGAATCTAAGGCAAAGTCTTAAGATTACCATTTAGATACCCGCCTTCGCGGGTATGACGAAGTCAGAACTTCATGGATGAAAAAACCCTGAATCAAATCCCTTGCAAGAGATTATAACTTTTCAAACTGGTTTTTATCCGCTCCGCAGACGGGACATGTCCAGCTGTCCGGAATGGCTTCAAAAGAGGTGCCCGGCTTGATGCTGCCGTCCGGGTCGCCCTTCTCCGGATCATAAATGTAACCGCAGACTTTGCACTTGTATTTGGCCATTTTGGGGGTCACAGGAGCCGGGGCGGGAGATGGACCCGCCGGAGCTTCTTTTTTAATCTCAACATAGCTGGGAGCAGTTTTGGGAGTGGTCCCACGCTTGACCTGCTGGTAGTATTCATAAGTCATCGTGGTTTTCTCAGAAATGATGCCGCCATCTACCACCTGTCCGATAAAAATGGTGTGTGTGCCGGCATCTACCTCCTGTATCACTCGGGCTTCGATATATGAGACCGCGTTATCCAAAACAATCGGGGATCCGGTCACGCCTAATTTGAAGTTCACCCCATCAAATTTATTGATATCCCGCCCTGACTTAAAACCGAATTGCCCGATGAAGGAAAGGGGAGTATCGGTGCAAAGTACGGCTGCGGCAAAAGTTTTACTCTCATGGATGAATTCGTGGGTCAGGTTCTTTTTGTTGATGCTGACCGCTACCGTGGGGGGTTCGGAGGTAATTTGAAAAACAGTATTGGCGATCTGTGCGTTAAGTCTTTCTCCTTCGTGGGAACCTACCACATACATGCCATAACCCAGTTTATACAAAGCTTTAGGATCCATGAAAGCCTCCTTTTATTTAATTCATGTTTATAGTATATAACAGATCATAATGTGCTGTAATGGCGCTGTAGACAGTAGAAATGCTAGAATGAAATCGTTCCTGAGTTCTGGAGGTCTCTTTGATTATCAGACGAGTCGTAGTGAGCGGATGGAGGGCAAACTGCTATATCCTCGGCTCCGAAATTACTCGCCAGGGTTTAATTATTGATCCGGGTGACGAAGAAAATGATATCCTGTCTGAAGTGCGCAAGATGGGCCTGGAAATTAAGGTCCTGGTCGCTACTCACGGGCACATGGATCATATCGGTGCTATCGGGAGGCTTAAAAAGTCCCTTGGGGCTTCCGTCGCTATTCATCAAAGTGATGCGAGTGCGTTACAGGGAGATGGCCGTTTCTTTTGGGGTGAACATTTCGGCCCTCCTATGTACGCAGACCGCCTATTGAAAGACGGCGATACCATTGATGTCTCCGATTTGCATTTTCTGGTTATCAATACCCCGGGCCATACCTATGGTTGCATTTGTTTATATGGCCACGGGATGCTTTTTACCGGGGATACTTTATTCCACAACAGCATCGGGTCGTCCGGAATTGGCACCGGCACCCGGTCTCAGCTGCTCAGCTCAATTATCGATAAATTGATGGTCCTGCCGCCGGAAACCGTGATTTATCCCGGACATGGCTCTCAGACGACGGTTGAGTCGGAAAGGAAGAACAATCCTTACATAAGGCCCGACCGGTACTGGCGCTAGATCTGATGCTCGGCCAGTTTGCGCTCCAATTCCTTTTCTCTCACGGCCAGAGAAATATCACCCCTGGTTTTTTCCAGAATCCCTCTGACCTGGTCTGTTGTATGTCGCAGACCTCCGGTAATGGCATCCGGGAAATCCATGGTGACCAGTGTAGTATAGATATCATCCATGGCCGAAAGCAGTTCTTCACCGCGAGAAAGGTCTCCGTGGCGCATACTATCCAGTAGATAACGGCGAAGCTCACCGACCGTATCCCCCAGACCATTCAGATAAGCCCCATAGTCTACATTCAAAACGTCCGGATCGGGAAGCGGCTCACCGGTTACCAGCGCAAAAACAGCGTTGGCTTCAGTGTATTCTTTTTGAGCATCTCGGACAAACCCGTGGTAACGCAGTTCCTCCCATTCCGAGACGCTATCGGCCAGAGATTTTCTTACTTTACGGCCTTCCTCCAGTAGCTGTTTGGCCTGTTCGAACTCTTGCCGGTGAATTGCTCGAATGGTAATACTGGCATAGCGGATCAATTCACGGCACAGAGGTAAGACCTTCTCGCGTGCAGCATCTTTCGTCTCCAGGTCCAGACGGATTCGTTCTGCATAACTATCCAGGCTTTCGGTTAATTTTTTCATTTCTTAATTCCTCTATTAGCCCTCTTCTTTTTCCCGCACGAAGCGAGGAGATTATGAAGGGGATTTTTTAATTCTCTCTATTATTTCATATGCTGCACGGGCAATATCCGGCTTGTCCAGCACGGCACTGATAACACAGACTGAATCGGCCCCGGCTTCAATTACATCGTGGACGTTGCTGCCGTTGATTCCCCCAATCGCAGCTACCGGGATTTTCACCGCCTGCTTGATTTGTCTCACTCGGTCGATTCCGATTAATTCAATATCGTCTTTGGAAGAAGTAGGAAAAACACAGCCTACGCCGAGATAATCCGCTCCGGCGTTCTCAGCCGCCAGAGCTTCTTCAACTGTGGACGCCGAAACCCCGAGAATTTTATTCTGCGGTAAAATCCGGCGGGCAGCTTCGGCCGGTAAATCTTTCTGCCCGATGTGTAAGCCATCCGCTTCCATCGCCAGTGCGATGTCAAGATAGTCGTTCATAATAAACAGGACGTTATTCCGCCGGCACAAATCCTGAATTTCCCGGGCGACGGATAAAAGGAATTTTTTCTCCATCGTTTTATCTCGAAGTTGAATTACTGTCACTCCCGCCTGTATCACCTGTCTGGCAGCTTCAATATGGCTCCGGCCTTGCAGTGCCCCGGTATCCAGGATGACGTACAGCCCGGAGATTTTATCGATCATGTTTTTCCGATTTAAATTATCGACTATTTTCTGTTCCAGAGTATAGAGCTCAAAACGGGCTTGCTTGTATTGATTGGATTCCAGTATAGATGTGATTTCCGGAAGTTTGGATATTTCTTCCAGAACGCGCAAAGACTCCTGAGCGCGGCGAGAATTCGAAACAACTAATGAAACCAGGTCTTCCTGCCGGTTCTGACCAGCTACTTCGAGGGCGGACCCTACATCATTGGCAGAATTACGGGACCGGAGAAGGGTTGTATTGAATAATAAATCGCCCCGGATTAATTCATGGCGCAGGGTTTTTAGCTGCTCGGTTAAAGCAGCATCATCCAGGACCATGCGGGTCACTTCTTCAAGGACTCTCAAACCCTCTGCCAGACGATTTAAGTTAGCATCGATAATCCGAATTACAGGTGATGAATTCATGGTTCAAATTTCTAAAGGCGACATTTCATTCATCATACTATTGACCTTCATCTTTCTGATTTTGTCATTCCCGCCTGCGCGGGAATCTAAACCTTCATTCAGCAATATATACAAAGTATTGTCTCATTACTTCCATTTAGACCCCTGCCTTCGCAGGGGTGACAGTTCCTAGAAACGTTTTTCGTAGATGATCTGGTCATCGCCGATCATATAAAAATCTTTGATGCGCGCCGCTTCCTTGTACCCGAGACGCTGGTAAAACAGGTTGGTTTTTTCATATCCCGGCTTGGATGAAGTCTCTAATACAATAAGCCGGCCTTTAGCCTGTTTAACCTTCTCTTCAGCGGCTTCCATCAGTTTCCTCCCAATCCCTTGCCCCTGGATATTGTGGTCCACAGCGATCCAATAAAAATCCCAGGTGTCTTCCGTAATCGGGGTCGGGCCGTAGCAAACGTAACCACCAACGGAAGAGTCTATTTCCGCTACGAGAATGAAATAGCCGGACTGGGTCGGGTTGAAGAGATAGGAATCAATCACTTCATCCGCCAGCACCACTTCGGGCGGAGTAAATTCCGGAGTATTCTTCAAAATGCGCATTACCGCGGACTTATCTTTTTTAATCATGGGACGAATATTCATAAATTGCTCCTGGTATTAAGTAACTACCCCTATTTTAACGCAAAATGGATGATTTTTTTAATATACTCGCTGTAGGTCATACCCGCAGCCGCTGCCTGTAAAGAAGCCCCTGCTCCAGGAGAAATATCCGGATTTGGATTTACTTCCAGTACCTTAAAATTCCCGGCCTGGTCCTGGCGGAAATCCACTCTGGCATATCCCCGGCAACCCGTTAATTTGAAAGCTGCTTTCGCAATAAGGGATATTTGCTTTTGTTCCCTTCCGGTGATATCCGCCGGACAATGGGCTTTGGTATTTATATAGTAAACGCTTTGCTCTTCCCATTTAGCTTCAAAGGTAAGAATTTTCGGCTTGCCGGAAGGTAATGTGTAGATAATTTCAGAAATAGCCGGAATAATCAATCTTTTGTTTCCCATAACAGTTGTGTTAAATTCCCGGCCGTCAACGTATTCTTCGACCATCGCTTTCCCATCAAAAAGACCGCTGATCTTTCTGACCTGTTTTTCCAGAGAATCCGGGTCGTTAACCACACTCTCTTCGGAGATGCCGTGGCTGGCATCATCCGATACCGGCTTGACCAGGCACGGGTAGTCCAGATGAAAAGAAGAGAGACTCTGTGGAGTTAAAATCTGATACCGCGGCGTGGGAATTCCGGCCGTTTCCAGAATCGCCTTGGTGCGTGATTTATCCAGTGCCAGGGTTAATGCCTGTGCCGGGCACCCGGTGAAAGTAAACTTCATCTCTTCCAGCATTTCAACAACCGCGCCCTCGGTTTCCGGAGATCCATCGAATCCTTCAAAAAGATTAAAAACAGCGTCAATATTCTGCTTTTTCAGAAGGGTTAACTCTTTTCTAACCTGAGAGAGGGGAGGGCGAAGAGGCAGCATTACCGAAGAATACCCCAGCTCAATCAGAGCCTGACCGACGGCTTTAACTTCATCCATCACTCCGAGCTCAGCCTTTGACTCTCCCATGGAGTGATACCGGTCAGGCTGAGGATCGTTATATATTACGGCGATTTTCACGGTATCTTCCTATAGCGGCATCCAGAATTGACCCTATCAGCTCATTATAGGTGATACCCACCAATTTCGCCATGATAATGAGGTCGCTACTGCGCGGATTAAGACCGGCCAGGGGATTTATTTCCAGGAAATAAGGTGTGCCGTTCTGGCTAATACGAAAATCGACCCGGGCAAAATCCCGGCACTCTAGGACTTGAAATGCTTTCAAACTTGATTCTTGAATCTGCTCAAGAGTTTTGTTCTCGAGCTTGGCCGGGCATTCATAGTCTACCAGGTTCAGGTAGTCCCGCTTTACCTCAATGGAATAAACAAAATCAGTATCTTTTTTACGGGGCACCACGCGCATAATCCCCACCAACCGCGGCGGGGTGTTGCCGACTATTCCAACAGTCACCTCTTCTCCGGCAATAAATTCTTCAACCAGGACAGGCTGCCGGTAATTTTTCAGCAGGTCGGTGACGATTTTCCGCAGCTGGTCCGGTTCACGGACCAGAGAATTCAGGCGAATACCTTTGCTTGAACCCTCCCAGATCGGCTTTACAAAAGCCGGATAGGGCAGAGATTTCCAGTCTGTGGACTTAAGATGGTCGGCATCAATAACGCGCCATTTAGGCGTCGCAATACCTTCCAGGGCGGCTATCTTCTTGGTGAGATGTTTATCGAGGCAGACGGCGAGGCATTGAGGGTCGGCGCCTGAATAAGGGATATCCAGCATCTCCAGGACTGAGGGTATCTGAGCCTCGCGGCTCCGGTAAGTTCCCAGCCCTTCAGAGATGTTGAATACAAAGTCAACTTTTTCCTGGAGAATATTCTTGAGAAACTCCCTGCCCCCACCCAGTTTCACCACCGAGTGCCCTTTGGCCTCGATGGCTGACTGGAGAGCGTTGACCGTTTCTAAAGAGTCATATTCTTCAAGTGCATCTTCCGGTTGTTCTTTACCGAGAGATACAGTCTCTTTAAGATCGAATGAGATCCCTAAATTCATTAGCTGTTACTACTTCTGTCTGAGGATCGGATGCCGGGTTACGGAAAGTAATGATACGACCCTGATAGTTCCTCAGTATCAATCGTTCCTTGGTGTGCGATAAGACATAGTCCGGTTGGAGCGAGACTTTACCACCGCCGGAAGGCAGGTCGATGACAAATGTCGGGACCGCCAGACCGGAGGTATGCCCGCGTAAACCTTCGATGATCTTCAAACCGGTTTCTACCGGAGTTCTCAGGTGCTCTGTACCCTGGACCTCATCACACTGGAACAGATAATACGGACGGACCTTGGCTTTTAAAAGCGCATGAGAAAGCTTGAGTTGAGTCTCAACTTTATCGTTGATACCACGCAGTAAGACGGTCTGGTTATTCATCGGCACTCCCGCCCGCAGTAGCCGGTCACAAGCCCTGGCGGCTTCCGGAGTCATTTCGTTCGGGTGGTTAAAATGGGTGTTGAACCAGATCGGCCCATACTGTGACAGCATATCGCATAATTCAGCATCAATACGCTGCGGTAGCACTACCGGATACCTTGAACCGATACGGACCATATCCAGATGTTCTATCTTCCTTAATCTGGCGAGAACACTCTCCAGCTTTTCGGTAGATAGAGTCAAGACATCACCGCCGGAGAGAATTACGTCCCTGACTTTCGTGTTGTTGCGGATATAGCTCAGCATGGCCTCAATTTCTTCTTCTTTACGTACCCATCCGCCGTTCTCCCATTCCCTCTTACGAGTACAGTGGCGGCAAAACATGGGACAAATGTCGGTAAGGACCATGAGGACCCGATCGGGGTAACGATGGACCAGTCCGGGGACAACCGAATCTCTCTTCTCTTCGAGGGGATCTTCTTCACCCATACCAGCCATGGTCATTTCTTCAAAACAAGGTACGGCCTGCTTCCTGATAGGGTCATTACGATCTTCCG
>DEUU01000437.1:591-33946 GCA_002362735.1 Dehalococcoidia bacterium UBA3254 | reverse complement strand
CTTTCTTTAATCCCTCATCTACTTCTGCCGGCTCCATCTCGATAGTCAGATAAGCCTGGCGATTCTCCGTCTTATCTAAAGTTGCTTTCACGATTCCTCCCCGATGATTGTACCTATTTTTATTTTATATCAGCTATTGAATATCAGTTTTTGGCAATAGTCGATTTCCGGCGCTTGAGGCTAACTGCCAAAGGCTGAGTGTTTAGCATGCTGAGTCAGATTCTACATTAAGCTTAATATGTAATTCGTCGATTTGTTTTTGGCTGACTTCTGCCGGAGAATCGAACATCATGTCATAGGCATTCTGGTTTTTCGGGAACACAATGACATCCCGTATCGTTTCTTCTCCCGTTAGAATCATTACAAACCGATCTATGCCGACCGCGACACCGCCATGAGGAGGTGCGCCGTATTCGAATGCCTCCAGAAGGTGTCCGAAGAGCAGTGTGATTTTTTCATCGCTGCTTCTCAAAAGACGGAAAACCCGGCGCTGCAGTTCACCGTTATGAATCCGGATGGAGCCCCCGCCCAGTTCATAACCGTTGCAGACAAAATCATAATGCCGGCCGTGAACCTTCTCCGGAGCGCTATCCAGTAGATGTAAATCAGCTTCTTTTGCCTGGGTAAAGGGGTGGTGCATGGCCTCCCAGCGGCCCTCATCCTTATTCCAGTTGAGCAGCGGGAAATCGACGATAAAAGCAAATTTTAACTCATTGGGGTTGATCAAATTCAACCGCCGACCCATGTCCTTGCGCAATTCACCCAGGACGGAATTAACCAGATCGGTCTTCCCGGCCACAATCAAGAGCAGGTCGCCTATTTTGGCTCCCAGGCGTTCCGCCATTTGTCTCACATGGTCAACGTTCATGAATTTGGCGGCACGGGATTTGACCATTTCCATCGTCAGGTCTTTCAAATCACCCGGACCATTACCCAGAGATATCGTCAACAGACCCTGTGCTCCCAGCTTACGTACTATCTCGTTCAATTCATCTAGCTGGCTGCGTGTGTAAGTACAGCAGCCCGGAGCTACAATACCCTTGATCTTTCCTCCATCGGTTACGACCGTCTTGAAAATGGAGAAATCGGTCTTTACAGCAATATCGGAGAGATCGCCTATCTCTAGACCAAAGCGAAGGTCCGGTTTATCAGACCCGTATTTTTCCATCGCCTCTGAAAAAGGCAGGCGGATAAAGGGTTTATTGATTTTGAGGGCAGGTTTGAGTTTTTCCATCAAAGAAGTGAAGAGTTCTTCCAGTAAATTCAGAATATCTTCTTCCTCTACGAAGCTCATTTCGATATCCAGCTGGGTAAACTCCGGCTGCCGGTCTTTACGCGTATCCTCATCCCGAAAGCATTTGGCAACCTGAAAATATTTCTCGATTCCCGCTACCATTAGCAATTGTTTGAATTGCTGAGGTGACTGCGGCAGAGCGTAGAATTTTCCGGGATATAGCCGGCTGGGGACCAGATAGTCCCTGGCGCCTTCCGGAGTGCTTTTCATCAATACCGGAGTCTCAATATCCAGAAATCCTTTAGCATACAGGAACTCACGCATGAATCGTATGACTTCATGGCGAAGAATAACGTTCTTCTTCATTCGCTCGCGGCGCAGGTCCAGATAACGGTATTTTAATCTGACATTTTCGTTGATATCGATGTCTTCATTGATATAGAAGGGCGGTGTTTTCGCGGTATTGAGAATGACAGCCTCTTCTACCAGTACTTCCACTTCTCCGGTCGCCATTTTGGGATTTTCTGTTCCGGTCGGACGGGCTGAAACCAATCCGGATACCTGGACTACAAATTCCCCTCGCAGCTGGCTGGCAATTTCATGGCTGAATTTCGAGGTTTCAGGGTTAAAAACAGTCTGAACGATTCCCGAACGGTCGCGCAGATCGATGAAGATCAATTGTCCGTGGTCCCGCCGTCTGTCAACCCATCCCGCCAGGTTCACTTTCTGACCTATATTTTTCCGATTCAATTCCGCGCAGTTGTTGGTTTTGAGCAAAAAAAATGGCCTCCTCTACAGGTAATTAGGAATTAAGACCCTTTCTGATTATATCGTATTATGAGGTTTGCTTTCAACCGAACGATCGTTTTTATGTGACCAAAGTAATGCGGTTTTAGGGACTTTCTGATGATTATATATTTGTCTGTGCTGGGCGATAATAATTGGGTGACTATCTCATTTGTTGGAAATATTGGTGAACCTCAGAATGAAAATTAAGTTATTAGAAGGTCAGAAGGGTTTTGGACTGGTTGAGATCCTGGTTGCACTGGCGATTCTGGGAGTAACAGCCGTCGGATATATGAGCGCTCTGGCTACCTCCACCAGAACAGCGGCCAAAACCGACCAGATGGATACCGGCCGGGCTATCGCGCAGACGGTGATGGAATATGTTAAGAAACACTCTTTTTCCGCCTCCGGTTCATACTATGACCAAACCGATATTGATGATATGTTGAGCGAATATCCGGGTTACACTGTGGATATTAATGCTCCGGCGGCACCTGAAAGGGATTCTTATATCCAGAAGATCACCGTCACGGTCTATTACAACAGTCAAACCGTGACTACACTGGATGACTGCAAGGCTAAACGCTGAGGCTCCTGAAAAAGCAGGTTTTTTATGAAGGCGATCGTTCGAAAAATAATAAAGAAGAGCGAGACTAAAGGCCAGAGAGGATTTACTCTGCTGGAAATGGCGATAGCGTTGCTCATTACCGCCGCCCTCAGTTTTGGAATCGTTTCTGCAACCTCCCAGATTACAGGCATCAACAGTTTGGATAACGCCCGTGTCGTTGCCGTCAAGCAAGTTGAAAACGCCATTCACTATATTAACCGGGATGTTCAGATGGCACAGAAGGTAGAGATCGACGGTACCGGTTACTGGCTCAGATTAACCTGGACTTCATGGGGCACTCCAACAGCTACACCTCCTGTTCCTCCGACCACCAGTCAAATTACTTATAACGTAGATGGTGACGGCAATCTGCTAAGGAACGATGGTAGTGTTACCATGACCGTGGCCAAGTTCATTACAGCTAAAAGCGCCGTTTTGAATGTTGACAGTCTTACAATACCGGCGAAAAAATGGTATACCATCCAGATTTCGTGTACCTCAACTTCCGGCCCGAAACAAGCAAGTGAAACCCGAGAAGTAGAAATAATCCCCCGTCCGGGATCTTAAACAGACAAGGGTAATGTTATGATGAATAAATTATTGAAAGTGCTGCGGACTCCGACAGGCCGCCGTGAGAAAGGCGATATCCTGATATTGACCATGATCTTTATGTTTCTGGGATTTGTGATCATCACTCCTCTGGTCTGCTTCATGGGTACGGGTGTTAAGACCGGCACCGTTTATAACAATAAGTCCGCGGCATTATATGCTGCTGACGCCGGTATCGAAGACGCCAAGTGGCATATCAAGTACGATCAGTTGACCGGTAAATTCAGTGACTATGACCCACCCTATGACTCTTATGATTTCGTCACACCCTGGTTTTATGAGTTGCCCCATGAAGGCGGCCAGCCGGTGATAAATAATCAGGAGGTTACGATTACCCTGAACAATGTCTGGATTCCTAAGGATATCGCAGCCCCCGATAAAGCCACAGCCAACGGGATCATCAACAGCACCAAATTAATGTTAGCCGGCGGAGCTTACAACACTTCCAGCTACAGCGTTGTGATCACCTATTCTCCTGAGTCCGGAGAGAACTTAAAAATAAACACGGTCGGCATCTGGCTGCCGCCGGGTTTTACGTATAAATCTAATTCCAGTAATCTGGGCTCCAATCCGGCTACACAACCTTATCAGGGTGGTCAGTCGGTCATCTGGACCTTCAGCCCGGCGGTCAATTTTACTTCTTTACCCGGTGCTAATCCAACAGATACTCCAATGACATCCACCATCACATTTGATTATTATTTGAACGGCGCTACACCGACTTTGAATGATGCCAGGCCGGATGCAGTATCCTGGATCAACACAAGTAACGTCGACGGATTGAGTTACTGTTGGGACAATACGGTGAAAGTCTTTCACGTTACTTCTACAGCCGGGGGGACTACTGTCGAGACTTATTTGGCTAAAAGTGAGCTCAGGAAGATGGGCGGAGCGGTCAACGGGGACTATTTTGCTACCGGAGCCCGCCTTATGAAAGATACCAATATTCCGGCGGATGGAGTTCGCGATACGCTTTGTAACGGGAGCGCTACAATCGGACCTCCTAATCCCGCTGGGGCTGATAACGGTATCCCCCAGGATGCCAACATCGCGGCCAGCTATCTCTACTGGGGTACCTGGTATAGAAATACCACGGGGAAATTTACAGGATTACTAAGCGACAATTGCTCTGACTTTTACTCCAGTGGAGGCAATTTCGATAACGGAAGCGGCTGGAATATATTTACTTACGACATTCCGGCTCCTCTTTCTTATTTCAGCGGTCACTACCCCACCGATACGCCGGAATCTGCCAGACTATTGACCGAGCATAATTCACTGGACCTGCGTACATATGCTTCATCTGCCTATATTACGGCGCTCTCCTGGGAGCAGTGGGTTTCTGACTTTACCTCAATCTACCCCTTAAATCCGGATACTTGCGGGAACTTCAATTTCTGGACGGCCGGGAATGCATGGGCAGTAAGCTCGAACCGTTTCAGGGGACACTCCAACACCAATAATAATTTGACCCTCACCAGGGTTATTGACCTCAGTTCTTATTCCTCAAGCGCCGTGACGGTTTCCTGGGACCAGTGGGTAGGATACGGTTCCACCCCTCCGGGAGCGAGTGATGGTCTTGATTTTGCCTTCTCATCGGATGGCACTAACTACAGCAGTGCGATTCAGGCTTTCCGGGGTAATATCGGCACATCGGCAGTGCATCACACTTATACTGTTCCGAGCCAGTATTTAACTTCTAATTTTAAGATGAAATTCTCTCTGGTCGGATTCTCCGGCAGCAACCAGTATTGCTATATCGATAATATTTCGGTAAACGTTCCGGCTCCAACATACTCTTCAGCGGACAAACTGGAGTTTGCATTATCCAATGACGCCGGAGTTACCTGGAGCAACTATATTACGGCGTTCACCGGTGACAAAATCGGCACTTCCGGATTTGCTTCTACCGCGGCATTTCAATTCAATATACCAGTGAACTATCTAACCCAGTTTTTCAAGCTTAAATTACGTGTGGTCGGATTCAATAACCCGGGGCAATATTGCAACGTCAGAAATATCCGGATCAGTGCATTGAATCCGGATACAGGCCTGACCTTTAAGATTAACAACGGCAGCGGGGGAGGAGACAAGATTGTCTATTTTGACTCCGATGGCAATCCTGCCGACAGCACTAATCCTGCGAACCAGATCGTCTCTACCCGGACACAGGCGTTGATCACTTATTCCTATTCTACGACGAGTTCTCCGACTTTAAATGGTTTCGCATATTCATGCTTCCGGGATATTACCGCTATCGTTCGAAAATACGCCGAACAACCCGTAGACCCGGCCACCAATTATAATGCCCACGGCACCTATACTGGCGTAGGTGATCTGGGAGATACCGGGCAGCAGCTTTCTCATGCAGGATGGTCGCTCGTCAATATCTTCACCAGTCCGGAGACACTCGGGCATCAGCTATATCTCTATGATGATTATTTCGGATCTTACCAGAATACGAATGGAGTCCACATTGACTGGGATGGCGATGGTTTGGAGGGTGGGTCAATATCCGGATTTCTCGTCCCTCCCCAAATTCCCGGTGAGGTGAACGCGGCAAAAGTGACCTGTTTTGTCACGGAAGGTGATGATGCTCTGACCGGGGACTATTTTGCCATGAATAGCCATGAGCTCTGGGATGGTTCAACTTCTACCGGCAACAGCATTAACACCCCCGAAAATATCTGGAACGGAAAGTCATATGTCCTGGGCAGCGCGGATGGTGTGGATATAGACACCCCGGGAATTAACCCCACACTTAGCCCTCCCCAATATATTACCTGGGCCAGCAATATTTTGCAGCCCGGTAACACTTCCGCCGATATCGACTTATATACCGAAAGCGATTACTGGTTTATGGTTTACATGATTTTGTCTTTCCGGAGCGAAACCACCACCGGCGGATCACTGTCATATCTTATCCAGAATTAGTCTTTTGCAAGGTCCGTTTGCAAAAACGGACCTTGCAAATGTCATTACCCTGTGAATTGACAATCTATTCTCTTTAATACTATGATCAGGGTAAAGCTATGACGAAGACGATTCAGGAAATCAACGAAAAAATCCAGCAAGGTAAAGCCGTGGTCGTCACTGCCAACGAGATCATCGAAATCGTCAGACAGGACGGCCTCAAGAAAGCCGCCGAAAAGGTAGATGTCGTCACCACCGGGACGTTTGGACCGATGTGCTCCTCAGGCGCCTATTTTAATATCGGCCATACCCGGCCCCGCATGAAACTGGGCGGAGGCAAATCGTATTTGAACGATGTTCCGGCCTATGCTGCTTTTGCTGCAGTGGATTTATTCATCGGCGCCAATGCCCTTCCGGATGATGATCCCCGCAACCGCAACCACCCCGGTGATTTCAATTATGGTGGAGGGCATGTGATCGAAGAGCTGGTAGCCGGACATGACATTCGCCTGACGGCTTCGGGTTACGGGACAGACTGTTATCCCCGGAAGAAACTGGAGACCTGGATCAACATCAAAGACCTCAATGAAGCCGTGCTTTTTAACATGCGGAATGCCTATCAGAATTATAACGTCGCGGTCAATCTTTCTGATAAAACAATCTACACCTATATGGGGGTCCTGAAGCCCCGTCTGGGAAGCGCGGGCTATTCCTGCGCCGGGCAGCTTTCTCCGCTGATGAAGGACCCGTATTATAAGACCATCGGCATCGGGACGCGTATTTTCCTGGGAGGAGGGATCGGGTATGTAGCCTGGCCTGGCACCCAGTTCAATCCGGGTGTTCCCCGTTCAGAAAATGGCACACCCAGGGGCGGTGCAGCAACCCTTGGTGTAATCGGAGATCTGAAGCAAATGAGCGCTCGATACCTGATCGGGACAAGTATGCTGGGTTACGGCTGCTCTTTGACCGTGGGAATTGGTGTTCCGATACCCATCTTAAATGAAGAAATTTTGAAATATACCACCATAAAAGACGCTGATATTTTTGCTCCGGTGATTGACTACTCCGGAGCCTATCCCAACCGGCAGCCGGATATTCTGGGCGAAGTCAGTTACGCGGAACTCAGAAGCGGCAAGATTAAAATCCAGGGTAAAACGGTGCCCACGGCATCTCTCTCAAGCTACCCCAAAGCGGTTGAAATTGCTACTACTTTAAAAGAGTGGATATTGAATCAAAAATTCTTCCTCACCGAGGCCGTTGCTCCTCTCCCGGGAGCGGATTCCGGGATTGTTTTCAAACCTTTAAATGAAAGACCGATCAAAGAGTTATAGAGAAAATAAGAATCTTATATGGCAGAAAAAGATAAAACATCCAAAAAGATTGTTACGAAGAGAGTGGTCCTCCATTTTCCGAAACGGATGGTGGATGAACCTATCCTTTACCGTTTAATCAAGGACTGGGACCTTCAGTTTAACATACTAAAAGCTTCGATCACTCCTGAAGCAGAAGGACTGATGGTGGTCGAACTCAAGGGCGAACAGAAACATTTCGATGAAGGCGTTCAATACCTGATCGACAGCGGTGTAAAAATCCAATCGCTGAGCCAGGACGTCACGCGCAACGAGGAGAGATGCACCTCTTGCGGGGCTTGCGTCACGGTCTGCCCGGCCGGGGCATTCGGGTACGAACCGCGTACGATGGTGGTGAGTTTTGACAACTCTAAATGCGTCGCCTGCGGATTATGCATCAAGGCTTGCCCTCCCAGAGCAATGGAATTGCATTTCTAACTATGTATCAACCCAGAACCTACCGGAATTGGGTTAAGAATAAAGATCTGGTCACCTTCCGTGTTATCGTCGAGGAGACCGATTGCTCCATCAGCGCCGCAACCAGCCTTGAAAGCAAAGCCCGTAAATCAATCCTTAAATACCGTGCGATATTAAAAAAATATATCTCCACGCATCCGCTTTTCCTCACCACTCTGGAACCCTTTCCCGTAGAGTCGGGAGCTCCGTTGATTGTGAAATCCATGGCTAAAGCCGGCGAAAAGGCGGCAGTAGGTCCTATGGCGTCTGTGGCCGGGGCAGTAGCCCATTTTGTGGGGGAAGAGCTGGCTAGATTTTCACCTGAGATTATCATTGAAAATGGGGGCGATATTTATCTCCGCAGCCTAAAAGACAGGATAGTAGGTATTTACGCCGGTCAGTCATCTGTCAGTGGTAAAATAGGGTTTGAAGTAGCCGGAAAGAATACTCCTGCGGGTATCAGCACCTCTTCCGGGACAGTCGGGCACTCACTCAGCTTTGGAAAAGCCGACGCAGTAGTAGTCATGGCGGATACGGCTATTCTTTCAGATGCGGTGGCCACCTCTATCGGTAATCTGATTCTCTCCGTAGCCGATATTCGGGCTGGCCTGGAACGTGGTCAAAAAATTCAGGGTGTCCGGGGAATCGTGATCATCAAAGATGAGGAGATGGGGGTGTGGGGAGATATCCGTCTTCGCCCTACTTTGCTGCAAGATTAAATTTCACGGGTCTTAATGGATTAAGGTGTTAGCGATGATGACGCGCTGCACTTCCGCGATCCCGACGTAAATCTCGGTCATCTTGGCGTCCCGGTAGAGTCTTTCAATCGGCATCGTCTTCATAGCCCCGTAAGCGCCTGTTACCTGCATTCCCATGCGCGTTACTTCCACCGCCGCCTGAGAAGCAAACAATTTGATCATTGATGACTCGTAACGGATACTTTGCCCCTGGTCGCGGACGAAAGCCGTGCGGTAAGCCAGCCAGCGGGTAGCCTCAATCTGGGTGGCCATTTCGGCCAGGTGCCACTGAATGGTGAGGAGCCTGGTAATGGGCTTTCCCATAGCTTTTCGTTGTTTGGCATAGCTCAAGGCTGTTTCCAGCGCTGCCTGGGCGATTCCCAGGGCTTGAACTCCGACCCATAATCGCTCGACGCTGATCGCTTCCAGAAGTACTTCGAACCCAGCGCCTTCCTGGCCTACCAGGTTCTCTTGCGGTACTTTAACGTCATCCAGGTAGACCGGAGAGGTCCCTGCACCCCGCAGCCCCATGGTATCGCAGCTCGGTTGGACATTAAAACCGGGAGTAGAGGTATCTACGATGAAGGCATTCAAACCCTCACCCTGTTCTCGTTTAGCAAAAACAAGAGCATAGTTAGCACCTACAGCATTGGCGACAAATTGCTTATGACCGTTAATGATAAAACTATTACCGCTTTTTCGAGCAACCGTCGTAATTTCCCGCGGATCGGATCCCGTTTCCGCTTCGGTAAAGGCGATGCAGCCGAACGACTTACCCTGTGCGATCGGAGTAATAAATCTCTTCTTTTGCTCTTCATTCCCGTAGCGCAGGACTCCTTCGGCAGGGGTCAGGTCGACGGACATGATCGCTCCGACCGCCGCAGAAGCCTGACAGATTTGTTCCAAAACCAGTAAAAAGCTGAGGTAGCCTGCCCCGGTTCCTCCGTATTGAGGTGCGAAGGGCAGCCCGGCATATCCCAGGCGTCCCAACTCCTTCATTATATCCATCGGGAAGTTCCCCTGGTCGATTTCAGTCGCTCGTTCCAAGATGGATTTAAGAGCAAATTCTTTAGCCGCCCTTTGCAGCATTTTTTCTTGTTCGCTGAGATTAAAGTCCATACTTTTCCTCGTTAAATCTTTAGCCAGATGCTTAATCCCATCGCCAGGAACATGACTCCCAGATAAGGGAAGGCGGAGATTTTATAAAGCTTCCAGGCATCCCCCGAGGCATTGGAAAGCCTCAATCGCAAACTGGCATATATTATCATCATACCTGATAAATTGGCGAATACGAAGTAAAACCAACCGAAGCGACTGAAAAAGAAGAGACCGATGGAGGTTGCATATAGAAGTACACAAAAGGCGAATAGAAGGGAGGTTACCGCCCTGGTACTGGTATTTAAAGGAAAATATGTAATTCCGGCAGCCCGGTAGTCGTTTTTGTGCACCAGCATCACGCTCCAGATGTGTGCCGGGAGCCAGGCTGCAATAAGAATGCACAGCAGCAGAATTTGAAAGTTTACATAAGAATTAACTGCAAACCATCCCATCAAAACGGGGGCACAACTGGCAATCATTCCCTGAGGGAAAACGCAGGTTACTCTTTTCCGGTAAATAATGGCGGCGGCTGTTCCAATTAGAGCAGTGAGAAAAGCCAGCGGATGCAAAAACCAGGCGGCGGTCAGCCCGGCGGCAGCCAGGCCAGCAGTAAAAAATAAAGCTCTTTCCGGAGGATATATTTTCCGGGAAGGTAATACCCGGCGCCGGGTGCGTTCCATGCGAGCGTCAAGATCACGGTCCAAATAGTTGGTCAGCCCGTTAGCTCCGGCGCTGGCCAGGAATATCGCAATTAACACTTCCCAAAATCGCACCGTGGGAAAAGCGCCTCCGGCGACAAAGTAGGTGATCATGCCGATAAACACCAGCAAACCGGTCTCCCGTGGTTTGATCACTTCCAAATAGTCACCGATGGAACCTCGAGTTTTAAGTTTTACTTCTTCCAGTTGCATCTTTTAATCTTCCGGTGGATATTCCAGTGGTCTGGATTCGTTCAAATAAGATTGAAGAATAACCGCCGCCGCCGCGGCATCATATTCAATTTTCCTGCCTCTGGCAGTTTTTTTTGTACCGGCTGCTTCCATCAATTGTTTGGCGGCAACGGTGGTCAATCTTTCATCCCTGAACTCTACCGGTACCGGTGATTGCGCTCTCAATTTTTCTGTGAAAGTCTTTACTTTTTCGGCCTGCGGTCCAATGGTCCCGTCCATCGATTGAGGCAGACCGACGATAATTATTTCTACCTGATTTTGCTTTATCAGTTGCAGGATAGTATGAATGTCATGGGCATAGTCCTGATGTTCAAATACCAGCAAAGGAGTAGCCAGGATACCCAGCGGATCACTTAAAGCTACACCGATTCTCCGGTCGCCGATGTCCAATCCTAAACTACGCACGGATCAGCGTCCGTACCAGTTCCAGGGCTTGATCTATCTTCGAAGAGTCCTTGCCTCCGGCCTGAGCCATACCCGCTTTGCCTCCTCCTCCTCCTCCCGTCACCTGTGCCACTTTCTTGACGATGTCCCCGGCACTATAGCCTTTTTGGACCAGGTCAGGAGTTACCATGGCGATAAATGAAGGCCGATTTTCGTAAACTGAACCCAGCACCACGATTCCGCTTCCCATTTTATCTTTCAGAACGTCCGCCATCTCCCTTAAAGATTCGATGCGGGTAGAGTCTACGCTGGCGGATATTACCTTGATTCCGTTAACTGTCTCGATCTTCTCCAATAAGTCGGCGGCGCTTTTATGGGATAATTGTTTCTCGATGGCTGCGAGTTTCTTGCGTTCTTCCTCCAGGTCCTTCAATAATATCGCCACTTTTTCATGAGCGGCTGCTGGTGAAGTCCCCAGAGCCTGCGCAATTTTCTCCAGATTGATGAAATTGTGCTCGATAAAGGTCTCTGCGCCCTTACCGGTGACAGCTTCGATACGACGCAGACCGGAACCGATGCTGCTTTCTGCCACGACCTGGAAGAAACCAATCTGACCGGTCGCGGAAACATGGGTGCCGCCGCAAAGCTCGGCACTGATAACCGGTGTCCCTATTCTGATGACGCGTACAACATCGCCATATTTTTCATCGAATAAGGCCATGGCGCCGTCAGCCACCGCCTGCTTATAGGCCATCTGGTCGGCATTGACGATCAGGTTTTCTCGAATCTTGTCATTGACGATATGCTGGACTCTCTGAATTTCCTCTTGAGTCATAGCGGTAAGATGAGAAAAGTCAAACCGGAATTCATAAGGGCCTACCATAGAACCTCTTTGCTGGACGTGTGTCCCCAGGACCTGCCTCAGGGCGTATTGCAAAAGGTGAGTGGTAGTATGGTTTGAGGCAATGTCCCTCCGCCTCTTAGTATCCACGGCGGCTTCTACCTCATCGCCCAGATTCAAGCAGCCGGACTCCAATTTCCCCTGATGCAGGATAAAATCAGCCATATGCAACGTATTGGAAACGACGAATTTCCCATCGGCATTCTGGATGGCTCCGGTATCGCCCACCTGTCCGCCCATTTCGCCGTAAAAAGGAGTTGTTTCCAGAATAATACTGGCCTCCTGTCCTGAGGAGACCATTTCCACGGACCGGTTATCGACCAGCATATCCACGATCTTCGATTTATATTGGAGATATTGGTACCCTACGAATTCAGTCTTCTCGGCTGAAGTCCTGATTTCGATCTTGTCCGTGCCTTTAGCCCGATCGAATTTATGGGAAGCTCTGGCCCGCTCTTTCTGTTTTTCCATTTCTTTCTCAAAGGCGTCCAAATCTACTGTGAGTCCGGCACGCGAGACAATCTCACGGGTCAGTTCCACGGGGAACCCGTAGGTATCATACAATTTGAAAACATCTTCTCCGGGAATCTTGTTACGCACCTGGCTAGAAGCATTCACAATCAGGTTATCGAGCATGGTGAGACCGGTATTAAGAGTTTCATGGAAACGGGACTGTTCCAGCTCAATTACCTTCAGAATAATGGCTCGCCTTTGTTCCAGTTCGGGGTAAATATCTTTCATATGGTCTATCGAAGCGGCGCAGGCATCTGCGAGAAAAAGATTTTCCAGCCCCAAACGTTTACCGAAGAGGGCAGCCCGGCGAATGAGACGCCTTAAAACATAGCCTCGTCCGTCATTAGCCGGCATGACTCCGTCCGCAATCAGGAACGAGACGGCACGGCTATGTTCGACAATAACACGCATGGCGTTGTCGGCTTCTCCATTTTCACCGTATTTCTTTCCGGCAATGCCGGCAATTTTCACCAGCAAAGGGGCGAAAATATCCGTATCGTAGACAGTCGTCTTTCCCTGTACCACCGCGGCTATTCTTTCCAGTCCCATTCCGGTATCGATATTCGGCCTGGGAAGAGGAGTGCGCTCTCCGTTTTCACCCTGATTGAATTGAGTGAAGACCAGATTCCATACTTCAACGAAGCGTCCGCAGCCGCAACCGGGGCTGCAGTCGGGTTTACCGCAGCCGTATTTATCTCCGAAATCATAATGTAATTCGCTGCATGGGCCGCACGGACCCGAGCTGCCGGCGGGGCCCCAGAAATTGTCTTTTGCGCCGAACCTCAGGATTCGCTCGGCTGGAACGCCGACTATTTTGTTCCAGATTTGGAAGGCTTCATCATCGTCTGTGTAAACGGTGATCCAGATCCGTTCCGGAGTTAATTTTAAACGTTCGGTAACAAATTCCCAAGCCCAGGGAATAGCCTCTTTTTTGAAATAATCACCGATGCTGAAATTGCCCAGCATTTCGAAGAAAGTCAGGTGCTTGGTGTCTCCAACACTTTCGATATCGGTAGTGCGGAAGCTTTTCTGACAGGAGGCCAGGCGGCGGTTTGGGGGTGTTTCAATACCGAGATAATAATTTTTAAACTGTACCATTCCGGCGGTTGTAAAAAGCAGGGTAGGATCGTTGTACGGGACCAGCGAAGAACTGGGAACCACCAGATGGTCTTTTTCTTCAAAGAATTTCAGATAGGCGCTGCGTATTTCACTTGTTTTCACGAATTACTCCTCAAACAGATCAAAGCCATAATACGATTTTAGAGTAAGGTCAGAGGAGTGTCAATTAATGCAGACAGTTAATCAGGAGAGGGTATAATCCTAGCGGTTTCTCATTCGGCTCCGGAAAACCAGAATTCCAGCGATCAGGGCTGCGGCCACCGATCCGATGATAATCCACATCACGGGCATCGCCCTGTTGCTATCCTTTAATGGGGTTTGCGTTTCAACTGTGGAAATGATAGATGGTATTTCAGGCTGCAGCGGTACTGGTACAGGCGCATCCACTGCTTTCTGTGTCGTTTGAGGGGCTGGTAGGGCTGGTGTTTCGGTCACAGCCGAGAGAGGATCCTCCAACGTAAATTGGCCGGTGGTTCCGTTGATAGATACCGTATATTTGCCTGGAGTTAGGTCTTGTAATTGAAAGACCGAGGTATCCTGTTTTCCGGCTTCGAGGGTGATCTCTTTTTGATCGACTTTATTACCATTTAAATTCAGGGTAAGCTCGTATTTTCCCCCAATGCCTCCGGTATTAGAAACCGTTACCTGCACTCTTACCAACTGGCCATTCGCGGAAGTCTCTTTGGTGATCTTTAATCCTGAAAGAAAAAACGAGGCTTCTTTATATTTCGCCAATAAAGCATACTGACTGAAAAGCGAAATCCTGGCCGATACTGTGTGTGTCTCCTTATTCAAATTGCTGTCCAGCAATGTCCACTTTACACCATCCCAGGAAGCGAGAAGAATTTTATTCTCGTCAACGGCAAGCGGCAGCGATTGCGGATCGTACTGTAGACTCAGAGTTAACGGAGGATTAATTTTTGCTCCGCTGGGTCCCAGAACATAATCTATCAGAATGAAGCTATCTGCCGAAGGACTGGGAGGGGACGATATAGTAGTTGCTGATATTATTTTCAATACGTTTCCATTGGCGTCTTGAAGTAATGTTCCCTTGTCAATGTCCAGTGTGATGTTACCGTTTTTCCCTTCAAGGTGCACTGTTTTTAGCGAGATACCGCCATTATCGGTAAGCAGTTCGGGTGTGGAAGTCAGCCCGGTGAGACTCAGGGTGTTATCTTTTAGTGGTGGTGAATAACCTCCTCCACCACTATATACCGGAGGATGGGTTGTGGGTGTCGGTGATGTACCTTGAGCGAAAGTCACAACCACCGTGTGGTTCGAGATAACATTTGAAATAGTATAGGGGCTGGTAAGAGAGGTTACCGGGGTATTGTTATCTGAAATGCTGGCGATATGATAGCTATTTTCCGGTGTGATTGTGACATAGGCATTGCCTCCTCGGTTTACCTGCTGTGAGGCAGGACTAATTGAGCCGTGGCCTCCGGAAACTGAAGCGGTTATATTATAGACTGGAGCATTTGCGGTATATTCTATGTGTAATTTGGCGGCCCTTGAATGATCGGCATTCCAGGAATAGATTCCCCGGTAGGTGCGGTTCTTGGCCGTAGACAGCCCTTCGTGATCGTCCCAGAACAATGCAATCGGATTTCCGCTTTTCCAACCAGGCTGATTAATAATTTCATGGATGATAGGTGAGATATCCGGGGTATCATACCAGATATTTCCTGACCAGGCACCGATATTGTTCCAGGCAGTTTGAGCGCTGGTGATTTTGCTGTTATCAGTCCCACCGACTACAGTCCCCCGTCTGGGTTGGTAGTTTGCCAGATCGCTCCAGGAGGCTGCGTTTAGCTCTTTGGCCCCGGTAATTTTTGAATTGACCGTTACCGTCGAAAGATAGTTATTCGCGCACATCGAGATGTGGCAATTACTGACCAGTACCCCTGGAGATACAGCTACACTTGCCCAGCGGAGCGCCACGCCTTCTTTACAGTCTTCACTATCCACGTATCCCGTATAAAGGCCGGCATAGGCCAGGCCATCCTGAGCCCACGATTTGTCGTTCCAGTAAAAAACACAGTCATCATTTCCGTTATTTATTTGGACTTCCACAATGGTTGGAGAATCAGGAGCGAAATTCAGGTTCAGGCTATTACCGTTGTAAACCGCCAGCCCCCAGGATGAAATAGAATTAATTAAAAACAGCGCAGGTAGCATTAATATTACCAGAAATAAAATGAATCGTCGGTAGCCCCACCTCATCCCCATCAACCCTCTTCTTCCAGATAATCTACTTTCCTTTACTAATTATCTATATATTTGGATTTGATAAAAAATACAAGAGCTCTCTGGAAAGGGATCCGGTCTGAAATGAGTCATTCCTCTGGTTTTCGCGTATCCTGCGTCTGAACTTAATGAGGGAAGGGGAAAAATAGACCGAAAAGGTAGAGGATCCCGGGGATCGAGAAGATCGAGAAGACGAAACTGGCGACAATATACTGATTAGTGAGCGCCCGGTTACCTCCGGACCGTTCGGTAAAAATAGGTATGGCGGTGACAGGAGGAACCGCCGCTTCAAGAATGAGAAGAAAAGCCACCGGGAAATCCGGGCGTATCCATACCAATAAACCCAGGAATACCAGGGGGAACAAAAGGTTTTTGACCAGGGTGAATTTGATGACTTCCGCAGTATAAATCTTCCGGTCATTCGATTCCCGGTTCATAAAATCGTTGTAAACGTTGCCTCCCAGGATCAACATGAAGAGGGGTATAGCCATCCCTCCGATCAACGTTAAGATCAGGATAATAAAACGGGGAACGTAAGTGTTTACGCTAGCCAGACCGACGATGATGCCGACTGCGGTGGCAACCATGACCGGGTTTACTACTCGGCGCCAATTTAGAGCTGGGGCCTGCGTCTTATTTTTAAAGAAAAAGGAGTAGGTGCTGAAGATCAATGATGGTTGGAGGAACATTAGCAGGAAAAGAAGGATCAGATAGGTAGCCGCTTTATCCGGTAAGAGCCCGCTGATAATGACGAGAGGAAAGAAAAGGCCGTTCTGGAAAAACAGGCTCATGCAAAATTCACCGCGGGTGCCCTTGCGCGCAAGTAAAGAGGCAAGCAGTGACAGCACTAATGCGACCGCCGTAAATCCAAGCCACCACAGCGGCATATGCCACCAGTCCGGAAACTGCTTTGGAGAGAATTGAATCAGGATGTTGCCCAGAGCCAGACAGGGCAGAGTAATATCTATGGCAATCGATGTTAAAAGGGCAAGTGAATTGGCTGGCATATGGCGCCGGCCGATGATCCAGAAGCCTAAAAACCCAATACCCAGTAGAGCGAGCACTACCTGAAATGTAATGAGAAAAATATTCATATCTTTACCGTACAAGTATATAATAGACTAAAGTTAGTTGCTAGAGGGCAGGGAAATGGAAGATTTGGTACCCCTGGACTGGCAGGGAAATAAACTCATTATTCTGGATCAGACCCGGCTTCCGGTGGAAGAAGTCTATCTTGAAATTACCCGTCCTAGTCAGGTGGCTGAGGCTATCAAATGTCTGGCAGTCAGGGGAGCGCCGGCTATCGGGGTGGCGGCGGCTTATGGAGTGGCTCTGGGCGCTTTGGAAATTCAGGCTGGTACCCGGTCTGAGTTTCTGAAGCAGTTGAAAACCATCATCAAAATGCTGGGTGACAGCCGTCCCACTGCCCGCAATTTATTCTGGGCAATAGAACGTATGGAAAGAGTGGCTTCATCAGGAAAAACCTTAACGGAGATTAAAAAGACCCTTATCGCGGAAGCCTTAAAAATTCATGAGGAACAGATCGTATCAGATGAGGATTTGGGTTTGTTGGGAGCTACTTTGATCGATGAAGGCGATACCATTTTGACTATTTGTAATACTGGAATTCTGGCTACTGCAGGCTATGGTACGGCCCTCGGGGTGATCAAGAAGGCCAACGCCGAGGGTAAGAACATCAAGGTTATAGTTGTCGAGACACGGCCTCTTCTTCAGGGAGCGCGTCTCACAGCTTTCGAGCTGAAAAGGACGGGTATCCCCTTCATCTTGATCACAGATTCTATGGCTGGATCGTTCATGCGTCAGGGTAAGGTTGATGCCGTGATTACGGGGGCTGACCGGATTGCCCGAAACGGAGACGCAGCCAATAAAATCGGGACCTATACTCTGGCGGTGCTCGCGAAAGAGCACGGACTTCCATTTTATGTCGCCGCCCCCTCCAGTACTGTCGACCTCTCTATTGCTTCCGGTGATGACATCGTTATTGAAGAACGTCAGCCAGAGGAGGTGACCTGTTTCCAGGGAGTGCGTACAGCCCCGGAAGGTATCCGGGTAGCAAATCCGGCTTTTGATGTTACCCCTCATGAATACATCACGGCCATTATTACCGAAAAGGGTATCTTCAGAGGAGAGTTTGAGCGAGCTTTAAGAGAAGAATGCTAGAAAAAGTTTTCTTTTTCGAGATTTTTTTGAAATTAAATTGGAGGTTCTGAATGCCGCAGGCTAACATTGGGGTGATCGGGGGGACGGGACTATATCAGATTGAAGGGATGACGGACATCCGTGAAATTAATCTGGATACGCCGTTCGGAAAACCCAGCGATGAAATAATTGTGGGACAACTGAACGGAGTAGGGATTGCTTTCTTGCCACGCCACGGGCGCGGCCACCGCATCCTTCCGAACGAACTTCCTTCCCGCGCTAATATTTATGCCCTTAAATCTCTGGGCGTAGAACAGATTATTGCGATCAACTCCTGCGGGAGCTTCAAAGAAGAATTGAAACCCGGAGAGCTATTGATACCAGACCAGGTCATCGATCGGACTCAGGGCCGTATCAATACTTTTTTTGGCGATGGAATTGTGGCTCATGTCTCGATGGCGGACCCGCTTTGCCCGGAATTAAGTCAGATTCTTTATCAAGCGGCTCTGGAAGCCGAGGCTAATGTCCATTTTAAAGGGACGTATGTGGCGATGGAAGGGCCGGCTTTCTCAACCCGCGCTGAATCCAACCTGTATCGTGCCTGGGGAGCGGATGTAATCGGAATGACCATCTTTCCCGAAGCTAAACTTGCCCGTGAAGCAGAAATCTGCTATGCCAGCGTCTGTTGTATCACTGATTATGACTGCTGGAAACAGGAATGTGTTACGGCCGAGGTCATTTTGGACTATATGAGGAAGAACATCGCCATGGCCAAGAAAATCGTCAAAACGGCTGTCGGGAAGATTCCGGAAAAGCACAGTTGTGCTTGCGCGTCTTCTTTAAAAACAGCTATTGTCACTGCCCCGGCGGTCATGACGCTCGAACAAAAGAAGAAATTTGATCTTCTGATAGGCAAGTATATCGAGAAGAAGTAAATTTAGCTGTATTTGCTTCTTATCTTTTCAGAAAGGTCGCTGAGTAATTCCAGGGCCTGTCCGGCGGCCTCCGGTGTTAAACGCAGCAAACCGCAAGCGGGTGTTAGAAGCCCCTGATTTATCATCTGCCTGAAAGGAATATCTATCCCTTTGCGCGTGAACGGTGCAATGGTTTCTCCCAGTCGGTCAAAAAGGCTGTTTACCGTCTCTTTTTGCAATACAGTTTCCTCGTTGGGCACAATCCCCCAGGCGATACCGCCGCCCCGGCTGATGAATTTCTTGACTGCTTCCGGGTAGAGAGTGAGAGATTCAGCGTATCCATAAGCATCGAAACTAAGAATATCCAGACTGGTGCTAAGCACCAGAGACCAGTCCGTATTACCGCAGCAATGAACACCTTTAAACCCCTTGATTCCGCTGAAGACCTCTTCCATTAAACTCACTACTTTTTCCCGACTCAGAGAGAAATAAGAAGAACCAAAAGAGGTCAAGTAGGGTTCATCTATAAAAATGATCGTATTGTTCGAAATACGCTGAAGTTCGTTCTCCATCCAGGCAGCTTTCAGCTTTAAAAGTTTGGCGCAGGCGTCAATCAGGACATCATCGTAGGCCACCGCACGTTTGTCATTGTCCTTAACGGTCATTCCCCAGGTTATGGGGCCGGCAATTTGCCCTTTAACGGCTTTTACAGAGATATCCCTATAGGTCAGAAACTGTTGCAATCCGGCTGCATAATCCGCCGTAACAGGGTATTTGGCGAAATTATTTTCCAGGTAGGCGGAATAGAGCGCCTCCAGCGGTGGGTTAAGATCTTTTGCCCGGTCGACGTAGATTTTTTCGTCTTTAATCACTACTCCCGGGAAACCCTGACTGAATTGAATATCCATATTTTCCAAAAATGACCGTTTTGGCAGCTGAGGCCAGGCTGGAATGTCTTTTAAAAACTGCAAAGTTTGCTTGCAGGCATCCGCCGCATTGGTCTGGGGCATGGTGCCAATCATGGTCCCCAGACAGTTAAAATCTGCTTTAGGCATGATTTTTTAATTCCTTGTTAAATATCTATAAATCTAATATTACCGTTTTATCATGGCGCAATCCAGTTTCTTTTAAAAAAACAGTTATAAACTTATCCTTTGACTTTCAATATATTATAATGTATTGTAATACTTGTACTATCCGATTTAATACATAATCTAATGAGGGAGGATACGATGCTTAAGGTAAGTATCAGCGGGCGCGCTGATGTTCCTCTTTACAAGCAGATTATCGAACAGATAAAGCAACAGGTGGCCAACTATCAGGTAAAACCCGGGGAAAGGATGCCCACGGTCAGAGAGTTAGCCCAATCTTTACAAATAAATCCAGCAACTGTCGCCAGGGCATATCAAGAATTGGAACAGGAAGGAATTCTGGGAGCCAGTCGTCGGCGGGGAACTATTGTCATGGGAGACACCGATAATGCCCAGAGACTGCCCCTGCGTCAAAGTCGTCTGGCCGGAATGGTGGATGGACTGCTACTCGAGGCTCTAAGCCAGGGCTACAGTCCCGAGGAACTGGAAGCCACTTTCACCCTTCAGTTAGCCCGCTGGCGGTTTCAAAGAGAGTCTCCTGCTGTTACTTCTGAACCCAACCAGTTAAAAAGCCAGAGAATCATCCATATCGTCGGTAGCAACGATCTGGCTTTGGACCTCCTGGTAAGCCGCTTAAAATACAAAAATCCGGAAATTGCGGTCCAGATTACTCCAGCCGGCAGTCTTGGTGGCCTTTTAGCGATCCAGGAAGGTACGGCAGATATGGCGGGAATCCATTTACTGGATGAAGAGACCGGTGAATATAATTATCCGTATATAAAGCATACTCTCCAGGGAATTGAGGTAGCGGTAGTTCACCTGACTGACCGGATTCAGGGCTTAATTCTGCCTAAAGGTAATCCTAAGAACATCCTGACTCTGGAGGACCTCAGACGTCCCGATGTGACTTTCGTGAACCGCCAAAAAGGATCCGGCACGCGGGTCTGGCTAGATTATAAGCTGCGAGAATTGACAATCCCATCAAATAGCATCAAGGGGTATGATCGTGAGATGGACACCCATCTGGCTGTGGCGATGAGTATTGTTCGGGGCGAGGCGGATGTTGGATTGGGGATTCAGGCGGCAGCTAATTCCTGTAATCTGGAATTCATTCCTGCTACCCGGGAGAAATTCGATCTGGTCATCCCCGTGAGTAAATATCACAGCCAATTGTTTACTCCGCTGCTGGAAATTATCAAGAGTGATGAGTTCAAGAAAATAGTTAACGAAATGGGCGGTTACGATACCGCGCAGACTGGAGAAACCGTTTTAATCAAATAGAATCCTAAAAAAAAGAGTAGATGTGCGATACTTAATTAAAAATCATATTGGACCAAAGCAGAAATTAATAACAATCGGATTATCTATCGTCTCAATTCTGATGGTGTTCATGCTTCTGGCAGGCTGTTCCTCCACATCCCCTACCCCGACGCCCACAGCCGCCGCTCCGACTACAACAACAGCGCCAACGACCACAGCTGCTCCTACTACGACAGCCGCTCCGCCCCCAGCTTCATCCTCAACCGCTCCAACTACCTCGGCTTCGCCGACGGCCACCGCTTCGCCAACCCCTCCTCGTACAGCCTATAATCCGAAAGAAGTACTATTGTCCAGCACCACCAGCGTGCGTGACACCGGACTGATGGATAAACTGATTCCCCTGTTCCAGCAAAAGTCCGGTTATATTGTAACACCGGTCTATGTCGGTTCGGGTGCCGCTATCGCTCTGGGTAATACCGGGAATGCGGATGTCATGGTGGTCCACCAGCCGTCAGGTGAAATAACCTTCGTCAACTCCGGAAACGGCATTAACCGCCGACTTATCATGCATAACGACTTCGTCGTCCTCGGACCCGCGGCTGATCCGGCCAAAATTAAAGGCACGGCTACAGCAGTGGATGCCTTTAAAGCTATCGCAGCCACCGCTTCAACTAACAATAAGGTCGCCTTCTACAGCCGGGGTGACAACTCAGGTACGGATGCCAAAGATAAAGAGATTTTCAAGGCCGCCGGGGTAACGGTCAAGGATAAAGATCCCAATAATCCCAAATGGTATATCGAAAGCGGAGGCGGCATGGGACCACTGTTGACGATTGCCGAAAATGAACAGGCCTACACTTTGTCTGATAGAGGCACATATCTGGCATATAAGGATAAACTTACCCTGCAGGTTCTTTCTGAAGGAGATCCGATCTTGCTGAACTTGTACCATGTTATTCAGGTCAATCCGGCCAAATTCCCCGGGATCGTCAATGCCGATGCCGGCAAGGCGTTTTCTGATTTCATAGTTGGCCGGGAAGCCCAGGATATCATTGGTAAATTTGTGGATAAGAATGGTAATCTGTTATTCATTCCTGATGGCGGCAAGACTGATGCCGACCTGGGTATAAAATAGTTAGCTGATACAAGCCCATGATAATGGTGTGATTCAAAAAGCTCCCCGCCGTTTACAAGGCGGGGAACTTTAGTAATAATCTATCTTTCAGACTTCATAAGGGAAAACGACCCGGAATTTCCGGATGGACATTTCTTATTTTATAATTCCAATTTGGATATTAGCTTGCAATGGAATTAATATTCGAAGGCATTAAACAGGCTTTTTTGTTGCTGATACACGGAGATCCGCAGGTTGTCCGGGTAGCTTTGCTCTCGATTACAGTTTCCGGAGTCGCTACCGGAATCAGTCTCCTTCTGGGTATCCCCTTCGGCAGCATGCTGGGTTTGAATAAGTTTCCCGGCAGAAGTATCGTGATTAGTCTGGTTAATACCGGAATGGGCGCTCCGCCGGTAGTTGTAGGATTGATCGTTTTTATCTTTTTATGGCGAAACGGCGGTCCCCTGGGATTTCTTCATATGCTATACACTCCTTCGGCCATGGTAGTGGCTCAAATTATTATATCTTTGCCGATCGTGGCCGGATTTACCATGGCAACAATCCAGCAACTGGACCCGAAATTACGTTTGCAGATTCTGGCCCTGGGAGCTTCGCGTTTTCAACTAGTATGGCTGCTGTTGAAAGAAGCCCGGTTACCGTTGTTAGCCGCCGTGATGGCAGGCTTCGGCGCCGTGATCTCGGAGGTCGGTGCCTCGATGATGGTCGGCGGCAGTATTGTCGGACGGACCGAGATCCTGACGACCGGAATTGTAGGGTCAGTCAGTGCCGGAGATTTTGCCTTTGCCATAGCCTTAAGTGTGATTTTAATGATTTTGATATACCTGGTGAATCTCGTTCTGACTACGATTCAACAGAGGAACAAGACCCGATGACTCAGGAAAACGAAAATAATGGTCCGGTTCTCGAAGCTAAAGGGCTCACGGTCACTTATAACACCCGGAAAGTGCTGGATGTTCCCTTGCTACGGGTTGAACCGAATAAGGTACTTTCGATCATCGGTCCTAATGGTTCGGGAAAGACGACCCTTTTGCTCTGCCTGTCGTTACTTTTAAAGCCTACTACCGGTTATATTCAATATCAGGGACATATTGTTCCCGATGGCGCGTCAATATTGGAAATGCGCCGCCATTTTGCCGTGGTCTTTCAGGAACCTTTGCTGCTTAACACGAGTGTCTGGGATAATGTCACTCTGGGGCTGCGTTTGCGCGGCTTCAAAAAGCAGGAAATAAAAGACCGGGCTGAACACTGGCTGGAGCGGTTCGGCATTGCTTCATTCACCAGACGGAGTGCCCGGACGCTCTCCGGAGGCGAGGCTCAAAGGACCAGTCTCGCTCGGGCTTTCGTTTTGCAGCCTGAGGTCCTTTTTCTGGATGAGCCTTTTGCGGCTCTGGATGCGCCTACCCGGCAGTCTCTCTTTGGGGATATGATTAATATTCTGCGGGAGACGAAGTGTACCACCGTCATGGTCACCCATGACCGCAACGAAGCGCAAACCCTGGCGCAGAATGTGGCTGTTATAATGAACGGAATTATCGTCCAGATGGGCAATCCCAGAGAGATTTTCTCTACTCCGGTTTCGGAAGAAATCGCTAGATTCGTAGGGATGGAAAATATTCTGGAAGGCATAGTAGCCGCCAACACTAACTGCATCGCGGATATTAATGTTGAGGGACAAATGGTCCAGGGTGTCTCCAGTTGTACCATTGGAGGTACTGTGAATGTATCCATCCGGCCGGAGGACATCACTCTATCTTTAACCAAATCATCTTCCAGCGCCCGTAATGTTTTTTTCGGAAAAATTACAACTATGGTTCCAACCGGCCCGCTGGTGAGAATTACGATGGATTGCGGTTTCCCTCTGATTGCTCTTATCACCAGATTGTCGGCAGATGAACTAAACCTCGAAATAGGCAAGACTGTTTTCGCTTCTTTTAAAGCAGCGGCAATTCACGTTATTGCCTCGAAATAAGTTCTTGTTAGAGGGATCGCTTGCAGGATATTTCTGCGTCTCCGGCTATTTAGTATAATAGATAGAATCACGTTATAATGGTAAGGAGTATGAACAGGAGAAGTTGAGATGGGCGATATAAAAAGTGCTCGTGAAATAGCCATGGAGAAAATAAATAAAATCGGTGAGCCGACCGAGGAGGAACGCTTCGAATGGAAATACCTCCCGGAAGGTGAAAAGCTGGCTGCCAGATTTTTAAAACAGGATGCTCAATTATTGCCAGAGTTAGGAAAATTAGATAAAAAAGCTGCTCAGTATGTGTCCCGGGGTGCCTCGGCTATATTGATTAAAAATATTAACCTGCCGAAGGACGAAGCGGCTCTGCGAACGAACAAACTGGCGATGGATGGGCTTAAAACCCTTAAGACCGATAAAGTCAAAGTCGAAGCAGTCCTGAATCAAATCCGGCAAATCTTTAATCATTATACGCAGCAAGGCGAGCAGCAAAGGAAGCAAGCCTATAATGCCCTCAAGAATGATTTCCAGGCTAAGGTTGAACAGGCCTTGAGGCAGCAGGGCGGCAATCTTTCCGGGGTTCGTATCGATATCGAAAAACAGCCTCAATTTCAAGAAGAATGGCGCAAAATCAAAACCCAGCTGGATGGTCAGTATATTCAGGTTCTGGGGGATTTAAAACAGCAACTGGAGTCTCTTAGTTAGGGTTAAAATTCATGGAATCAGATGAAAGAATAGCCAATGCGGTGTTGAATACACAGATCATCCGACCTCCCAAACAGAGTCTTTCGACCTTTGGTTCGACAAATGTTTATTATTATCTGGTAGCCGAGGCTGCCTATAACGAGATTATAAATGGTCAGGAGACTGTTATTCGGGAAGGACGGGTAGTCGCTGAAAGGCCTCGCATCGTAACGCCGTACTATTTATCGCGGGTTCAGGGTTTCAGCGCCGAAGCCAAAAAATATTTTGAGATGCTGATGACACAATACAGCACGAATTCGCCAGGCCTGTATTACGCTTATCGCAATGAGCCAAAGGAGCTAAATGTAGTTTCCGATAATATTCCCACTGTGGTCGCCAGACTGAACGACGAAATAGACCGGAAAGGTGATCCGCTGACTTCGATCATTAAGGGCGAAGATATGCTCTGGGACGTCTCCATTTTGAAGTTTATTTATGAGATAACCCAGAGATCGGTCGTAAGTAATGTTCAGCAACTGGGACAGCAGGGTTTATTAAAAATGGATTCCAGCGGTTTGCCAGCTGATGCAAGAATCCGGATCGAAACTCTTTTTAAATCCGTTGAAAACGGTGAGATGGAACCATCCGATCTGAAAGCCGAACTGGACCGCTGGAACGTTTTTGACGAATATCAGGATAGGTTTCTTGCCATCTTCAAGAAAAAACATTAAACTATTCTTTATTCTTGATTTCTTCCAGGGGGTATAGATACTTGGATGTTTCCGTAGTTGAAGCCCGGGACCTTTCCGAAGCCTGGTTTCTTTGTTTGCGCAAAGCCATCACTGAAGGATATGAATATAAAATTGACCGTGGAAGCTATGCCGGCCAGCGCCGTAAAGAGCTGGGGCTTATTATCGTCCGCATAAAAAATCCAGGTACTCGACCTTTGATCCCGGATGTCCCTCCCGGCGTACCGCCGCCCAGCACCATGGATTACGTAGAATCCTATCTACCCTACCTTATGACCTCTCACCGCGCGGAAGGAGAGCAATATACCTACGGCCAGTATCTGGAAAAGCAAATTCCTGAAGTGATCGAGATGTATAAATCCCAGGGACACAATACAAATCAGGCTTATATGACGGTGGGAGATGAAAATTCCATCTTCCAGAACGATCCGCCTTGTCTGAGAGGTATTGATACCCGAATCCGGGACAATAAGCTTAATTTTATGGTCTACTTCCGGTCCTGGGACCTGTGGGCAGGTTTCCCTTCCAATTTGGCCGGTATCCAGTTATTGAAAGAATATATGGCCAGCGAAATCGGGGTGGAGGATGGGGAACTCATCGGGATGAGTAAAGGACTGCATGTCTATGAGTATGCCTGGGACCTGGCACGGGTGACTTTAAGGATGGGCTAGGCGATTCTCACTCTTAAATAAAGGTCCCCGGTCTTTTTCCCCTGTTTGGACCCCATTCCCTTCAGCCGTATGCGGGTTCCGTTTTGGATACCAGCTGGTATCTTGACCATCAGCGTCCGGTTCTTCTTGCCATCCCGATAATAAAATGATTTTTCGCCTCCATTAACAGATTCAGATGCCGATACTTCCAGATCTTCATAGCGGTCAAGATTGGGCTCCGGGGTGGAATATTGAATACCGAAGAGTTTCCGCATGACAAAGCTGCCGAGCTTCATCGTTATTTTGCTAGCCCATCTTTCGATTAAGCCAGGTTTGTAGTCTGGGGGCGCAACCTGGGATTGATTCGATGAATATTGATCGGAGGTGCTGAATGGAGACGTCGGAGAGTTTCTGCCATCGAAACGGTAGACCCGAAATATCACATTATTGGCTCCAAAGAAGACCCGGTTCAAGAACTCCGGATCGAAACGCAGGCCAGCCTGGGCGAACATACGGTTTAGATCTTCCATGGTAGCTTTATTGGTGAAGGTATCCCGAAAAATATCCTGCTGGGAATACTGGAACCCCGAAGGACCGTAGCCGGCGCCCGAGAAAACTCCTTTGCGCGCCAAATCGTACTGCTGGCGCTTGACTTTGTCACTCAGGACACCATAAGCTTCGTTGAGGTCTTTAAATTTTTCCTCGGCTTCTTTTTCATGGCCGATATTTTTATCCGGATGGTATTGAAAGGCGAGTTTGCGGAAGGCTTTGCGTATATCTTCATCGCTGGCGTTTTCCGGAACGCCCAGAGTCTGGTAATAATCTTTCATTGTTTCCCTGAATTTGTAGCTGTTAACTTATTTTACAGTCAAGTTCATTATAGCACTTGTACGAGTAGACATAAAATTAACGGAGAGTCTTTGAACCCCCACCTTGAAGCAGTTATAATGAGGAGGGTTGAATAGGGAATGGAGGCTAAATGTGAATAATATTGAAACCGTTGCAGAATGGATTGCGGCTTCTAAAAAGGTAATTGTTTTTACCGGCGCAGGTATCAGCACCGAGTCCGGGATACAGGACTTCCGCAGTCCGGGCGGTCTCTGGCACCAATGGAATCCAGATGAGCTTACTTTCGATAAGTTTATGAGCAGCCGGGCAAGCCGGGAGCACTACTGGGGGTTCTCGAGGGCAATCTGGCCGACTATGGCCAGCGCCAAACCGAATCCGGGACATTATGCCATCGCTGATCTTTGTAAAATGGGGAAGCTCGATGCGGTGATTACCCAGAATGTAGACGGCTTGCATCAGGCTGCCGGAGTTCCGGATGATAAAGTTATTGAGCTGCATGGTTCTATTAAATGGGTCTCATGCTTGACCTGCGGGAAAAGGTGGCCCAGGGAAGAAATAGAGAAGAGAATGGACCAGACTGGCGAGAAAGCGCCAGAGTGTGAGTGCGGCGGGTTTTTAAAACAGGCTACCATTGCCTTTGGTCAGTCCCTGCCTCTAAAAGCCATTGAAGACGCCGAGGAAAAATCTTCTACCTGTAACGTTTTTATCGTGGCGGGATCATCTCTGGTTGTCTATCCGGCGGCTCAGATGCCTCTGATAGCTAAACAAAATGGAGCTAAACTCGTGATTATTACCCTTAGCGATACTCCTCACGATCAATACGCGGATGCAGTCATTAATGATAAGACAGGCCCAACGCTCTCCAGGATCACTGAGTCTGTCAAATCCAGAATAAAAAGTTAAATCATTAAATAGCGTGTTATACCCTCTTTCCTGAAAACACAAAACAGATTGTTTTTAATTAGACTTACTTATAGGGTTGTCGTATAATTACGTAAGAGAAAGGGATATTAATGCGTATTCGGTTGTTACTGGCTTTGAGCCTGATATTGGTGGTACTGGTTAGCGGGTGTGCGGCGGTCTCCGATAGTCCTTCCGGTTTCGATAGTCAGCTTCACTCCATTATCCAGCCTTATGCTTTCAGTTTTACAAATTGGGAAATTGATGCCGCTTTAAATGCGGTACAGCAAAAAATTTCTGGTTCTCAAGTGAACGGTGCCATTAATGCCCAATCTGTGGTTCATTATTTTTCCTATCTCGCGCAGTTGGAGACTTTAAAGCTTGGGTTGAACAAGGTCCAGGCTAAAAAGGTCAGCGGCGATATTGGCCTGTATGAATCCAAGATAACCGAATTGGATGCCCGGGTAGACGACTTAAAATCTGTCGTGGAAAAAACAATCGCCAGTCAGATCAGCCAGGTCCTGAATGACGAGGGTATCCACAATCCGTTCGGCGTAAGCTGGTTTAAGCTTCCTTTTCCGGCCATCAATTTTAAACTGGAAAAACCTCTTTACACTCTTATTATCTCTCCCAGGAATAAAATACAGCGGATTGAGAGTATTACTATTAAACCGGATATTACCACTATACAGATGGAAGAAATAGAAAATTCAGTAAACAAATTGAATGTTTCGGCACTGGTTATCCCTATCGGAGGGCTGGGCGCAACTTATCCTACCTTCGTCGTTGACAATGCAGATCTGAGATGGACTATTGACACGGCGGCTCACGAGTGGGTACATCAATATCTGGCTTTCAGACCCGTCGGGTTCCGCTATATTCTGGACTTGCTGGGAATTTCGCAGAACTACAGCATTGATACCATTAACGAAACTGTCGCCAGCATCGTTGGTGAGGAGATCGGCGCACTGGTCTACAATCGATATTATTCTCAGTATCAGGCTCCGGATAACGATAAGGAAAGCAGCCCGGTGGAGAAAGGTTTCGATTTCAATGCAACGATGAGGAATATCCGGAAAACTGTGGACGGCTACCTGGCACAAGGACAGGTAAACGAGGCAGAGAATTACATGGAATCTCAGCGTCAGTTTTTGACTACCAAAGGATATTACATTCGAAAGTTAAACCAGGCGTATTTCGCTTTTTATGGCACCTATGCAAATAGTCCAAGTTCAGTGGACCCTATCGGGCAGCACCTCACTCAATTAAGAGTGAAAAGTACTTCAATTAAAGATTTCCTGGACCGGGTTTCGAACCTGACAGGTGGGCAAGACTTAAGCAAGATGGTTAGCCAGTTGAATTAGGCTAATATTTCTGTCTATAATAATTGGCTGAGGTGAACTAATGTTTGACTTAAAAACAGCTATTACGATTGTTGAAATAATCGTTGGTGTTGCCATCGCTCTCGTGGTAGGCGACTATATCGGCTATAAGTTCGGCCGTATGAAATTAGCGACTTATACCCTGTTTTCGGCTCTGGGTATCATAGTTCTTTTTGCCATCTATGCCGCCATCCGATTGGCTTAATACTTCGAATCAGGAAGCCAATCTGTATTATCATGCAGTGAATTAACCATTTTCCCGGCCTCATTGTTACTGGCATATTATACTTTGTTTGAATTCCATTTATGTCAATGGTACTATGGTATTGATATCGGGCAGGAGTATTTTCATTCTATGACGAGCTGGCAAATTACTGCTAAAACTATTTTTTGCGAATCAGTGGATGATGAAGTTACCGTTCTGGTTTACAAAAGCGGTTCGATCCGCTGCACCGGCTCCCGGAAGTATAATCAGGCCAGCGATGTGACCATGAATGTAATCAAAGAGAAGTCCCGGAGATTAAAACGACCGGTGAAATGCGAAGGAGATCCCTGTTTCAGAGTGATAGAATATAAAAACAAAATCCTGGCGGAAGAAACAAGGTAATATGGCTGAATCCAGCAAATCTGATATTTCTCCTCAATCTGAAACGATCGGGATAAGCGATCGGAATAAGGTCAAGGTTCGTATAGAAAACCTTTCCCTCTCATTTGGTGGAGTGAAGGCGCTGACGGATGTCAGCATCGATATCAAAGAACATGAAATTCTGGCTATTATCGGTCCTAACGGTGCGGGTAAGACCTGCGTTCTGAACTGTATCAATGGATTCTATAAACCGCAGAAGGGTGAGATTTATTTCGAAGACACGCGTATTACCCGAATACGCCCGGATAAAGCCGCGAAGATGGGTTTGGCCCGTACCTTTCAGAATATTGAACTCTACAGTGGCTTGAGCACATTGGACAACATCATGGCGGCCAGACATGTCTTGATGAAACAGAATTTTTTGAGTAGCGCTCTTTACTTTGGTCCAGCCCACACAGAAGAGATCAAACATCGGAAGGTAGTAGAAGATATTATCGATTTTCTTGAGATAGAACATATTCGCAAGAAAACCGTTGGCTCTTTACCCTACGGGATGCGCAAACGGGTAGAATTGGGTCGGGCTCTGGCACTGGAACCGAAAGTATTGCTTCTGGATGAGCCTATGGCGGGTATGAACCTGGAAGAGAAGGAGGATATCGCCCGCTTCATCATCGATATTTTTGAAGGACAGGGTACTACTTATCCCAATACCCAGGTCCTCCGTGACGGCGTAAATTGTATTATCCTGGTAGAACACGACATGGGTGTGGTTATGGATATTGCCGATCGCATTGTGGTTCTTAACTTTGGCAAGAAAATTGCCGAAGGGACTCCTGAAGAAATACGTTCTAACCCGGAGGTTATATCCGCCTATCTGGGTGATGAAAGATAAGGAGAAAGAAGATGGCTACTCAGGATACTGAGATTCTAGGTGCTCTCGAAGCCAATTATGAGAAAGCGCTTGGTCTCATGCCTTCGGATTTAGCCAGTGAATTTCAGCGGCGTATTCTCCCCCGAAAAGATTTAAAAGACTATGCCTCCTCCATCTCAGTAGCCATTCAGTTCAAAAATAAAACTGCCTGTCTCCAAATCCAAAATCGAATGATTGAACAATTTAATTTTCGCGGTTTTGGTTCCAAACTGGCTCAAAAAGGAATTAACCCCACTCAGGTCTACGAGCAATTATTAAAAGGGTTCTTCGATTATAAATAAGATTAAGACTTTCCCCTGGGTTGTTCTTTCACCATGACCCATATCCCAACCGCCGCAATGAAGGCCAGTCCGGCGCCGAAGAAAAATGTCGAAGCCGGGCTAACAGCGCTCCACAGCCAACCGGCAATCAAACTGGCCGGCAAGAGAGCAATACTGAGAACACCGTTATACCAGCCATAAGCTATTCCTCGCTTTTCTACCGGTACCAGATCGGCGACAAAAGCCCGGCTAACACCCTCAATTACTCCGTAATAAATCCCGTAGGCGGCGAAAAGTATCCAGACAATCCATGATGTATTGGCTAAGGCGAAACCGATATATACCGCTGCGTAAACCAGCCAGCCGACCACCAGGAGACTCCTCCTGCCCAGTTTGTCCGAAAGGATTCCTGCCGGAGTAGCCACGAGAGTATATACCAGATTAAACATGACCAGAATCAAAGCTACATAAATGAGAGAGTTACCCAGATTTTGCGCGCGCAGGATAACAAAAAAATCACTGGTGTTTCCCAGGGTAAAAACGCCCAATATCACCAGGTAGATCTTAAACTGAGTACTGAACCCGCCAGTTTGCCCCGATGTCTTGTTCAGGCCGGCTGAATATTTTTGTTTTCTGGCGTCACGGACCAGAAAAAGTATCACCAGCGTCCCGATTATGCCCGGGATGATCCCCACTATTACCATCCAGTGAAAGGTCGGTAGTTCCAGGTTATCCGCGTCTCCCTGGACGAAATAGATGATAATAGCTGCCAGTGCCAGGCCGATAACGGCTCCGGAAGAGTCCATTGCCCGGTGCAGTCCGAAGGCTTTTCCCCGTTGTTGAGTCGTCACAGAATCGGCAACGAGGGCATCGCGGGGTGCATTTCGGATTCCCTTGCCCACGCGGTCTACGAACCGGATGCCAGTGATTGCTCCCCAGCTTCCGGCGATTAACATGAAAGGTTTGATGACAGCTGAAATTGCGTAGCCAATGGTGGCAAATACCTTTCTTCGGCCGATTTTATCGCTATACCATCCGCTAATGATGCGAAATAGCGAGTCCGCGCTACCCGAAATACCTCCAATCAACCCCACAATAACGGTTGAAACTCCTAAAATGTTTGTCAGAAAGATTGGCAATAAAGTAAAAATCATTTCGCTGCTGATATCATTTAAGAGGCTGGTTAATCCAAGGAAAAATACATTGGGATGTAGTCCGAATATTTTTTTATCTTCTCCGGGTGATGTTTGAATTTGAGTCATCAATCTCTCCTCAGGTTTAGATCGCCAGTATTATTATAATCCGGTAGGTATTTTTATACACCCGGCTTTACGAATTTTCTCCCGGCGCTGAAAAGAACTTCTAATTTACCTTGTCAAGGAATAAATTTGGGCATATCATGATAATTAAGCACCAATTGAGAGGTAACGCCTATGAATATCAGGGAAGCCGGTCATCTGCTCGCCGGGATCATCAGCAAATACGACGCTGAATATATCGAAGCTCATCTTGAAGAAAGTCAGGCCAGTCACTTGACTTATCGCGGAAAGCAACTTGAGTCGGTAGATAAAACCAGTGCCGTTGGCGGCAACGTTCGGGCTCTCGTCAAGGGAGGATGGGGATTCGTCAGTTTTAACAGTCTGGATGAATTACCAGATAAAGCGAAAAAAGCTGTAGAGCAAGCGAAATTCGTAAGCACGGGCGATGCCAAAATAAATTCTTTCTCGCCGATTGTTGACCGTGTTGTTGGCGAGGTGAAAAAAAATCCGGTCGATTTACCTCTGGCCGAGAAAAAACAATTACTGGATGAATATAACGAGGTCGTCTGGAGTGTTCCAAAATTACAGACGTCTATAGTCGGCTATAGTGATGGATTTCGAAAATATATCTATTTAAACTCGGCTGGCAGTTTCATCGAACAGGAAAGAGCGGATGTTA